>CAZBWZ010000013.1:0-31833 GCA_964495725.1 uncultured Bacteroides sp. | reverse complement strand
GTAACGATTAACAGATGCGATCATCCAGGACATTACGTGCGGCGGCGATAGCCGTGATGATATCCTCGGCACCCGTGGTACGGGCGGCCGACGGCTCGGTTGCCTACAACTTTCTCAATATACCCATGTCGTCGAGAATCTATGGACTCGGCGGCGTGAATATCTCGCTGGTCAACGATGACGTGAATACCATCGACCAGAATCCGGCCCTGCTGGGCACTGAGATGAGCGGACAGCTGTCGCTCAATTATATGCGCTATGTGGGCGAGAGCAATTTTGCCGGTGTGCGATACGCACGCATGGCCGGCGAGCACGGAGCATGGTCGGCCGCCGTAACATATCTCGATTACGGAGAGATTGACGAGACCGATGAGAGCGGCAGTCATCTCGGGTCGTTCAAGCCCAAGGACGCGGCATTCTCCGTGGCCTATTCACACGACATCGCCGACCGTCTGCGCGGTGGTATCAACCTTAAGGGAATATATAGCGCTTACGCTGACTACACGGCCTTTGCCGTGGCTACCGATCTCGGTATCAATTACTATGACGAAGAGAAAGACCTGTCGCTGTCGATCGTGGTGGCCAATCTCGGCGGACAGGTCAAGAAATTCAACGATACACACGACAAGTTGCCCATAGACATAAGGCTGGGCTGGTCGCAGACTTTCGGCACGCTGCCCCTGCGCTTCTCGGTCACGGCATGGAATCTCACGAAGTGGCACCTGCCTTGCCTCGACTACGGCGATGGCTCATCATCGTCAGAGCCCAAGATCAAAGATACCTTCTCAAGCAACCTCTTCCGTCATCTGGTGTTCGGTGTCGATATCGTGTCATCGCCCAACTGGTATCTCGGTGTGGGATATAATTACAAGACACGCACCGATATGAGTTCGTATCACCGCAACGCCCTGTCGGGATTGTCGCTGAGCGCGGGTCTCGATGTCTCTAAGTTTGGCGTCGGCATAGCGCTCGCGCAGCCTCACAGCGGTGCCACTACATTTATGCTGAATCTCAATCTGAAGATGTAAGATAATAATCAGACGAAAATGAAAAAGATAATAATAGCGATAGACGGGTTCTCATCATCGGGCAAGAGCACGATGGCCCGGCGTCTTGCGGCCGAGATAGGTTACCGCTACATTGACTCCGGAGCGATGTACAGGGCCGTCACCCTGTATGCCATGCACAATGGTATGGTGGGCGATGACTCGGCTATCGACACCGATGCCCTTGTCGGCGCGCTACCCCTGATAGTGATCGACTTCGCTCCGCAGCCCGACGGCTCGCAGCACACCCTGCTCAACGGCGCCGATGTAGAGGCGGATATCCGTCGCATGGATGTGTCGGCCAACGTGTCGGCCGTATCCGCCATCCCGGCCGTGCGCCATGCTCTGGTGGCCAAGCAGCAGGAGCTGGGTAAGGAAAAAGGTATAGTGATGGACGGTCGCGACATCGGCACCACTGTATTCCCTGGTGCCGAGCTCAAGGTGTTTGTCGATGCATCGGCGCAGACACGCGCCCGGCGCCGCTACGCCGAGCTGGTCGCAAAGGGCCAGCAGGTGACATTTGATGAGGTGCTCGCCAATGTCACCCGGCGCGATCATGTCGACCGCACACGGCAGGAGAGTCCGCTGCGCAAGGCCGACGACGCGCTCACTCTCGACAACTCAGCCATGACTCCCGACGAGCAGCATCAGTGGATGCTCAGGGCTTACAATGAAGTGATCACCAAACTCAATTGACCGCGATGCCCAAAATCGAGATTGACGAGAAATCAGGATTCTGTTTCGGTGTGGTGACCGCCATACGCAAGGCCGAGGAGGAGCTTGAGAAATCGGGCCGCCTCTATTGCTTAGGTGATATAGTACACAACAGCGATGAGGTGGACCGTCTGTGCGCCAAGGGTCTGGTCACCATCACCCATGAGCAGCTGGCCGACCTCCACGATGTGAAGGTATTGCTGAGGGCCCACGGCGAGCCGCCGGAGACATACCGCGTGGCCAAGGCCAACAATATCGAGATCATCGACGCTACCTGTCCGGTGGTGCTGAGGCTGCAACAGCGCATCAAGGAGGCCTACGATGCTGATAACGATGCCCAGATAGTGATATACGGCAAGAACGGCCACGCCGAGGTAAACGGTCTGGTAGGGCAGACCGACGGCAAAGCCATAGTGGTGGAGGACAAGTCGCAGCTCGACAAGGTGGACTATTCACGCAACATCACCCTCTATTCGCAGACCACAAAATCACTCGAGGGATTCAGCGAGATGATAGATACCATCAACGCATGTAAGGAGCCCGGCACGGAATTCAGCCATTTCGACACCATATGCCGCCAGGTGGCCACACGTGTCGACAATCTCACCGACTTTGCCCGCGGACATGATCTGGTGATGTTTGTGGCAGGAGCCAAGAGCAGCAACGGCCACATACTATACAACCGCTGCAAGGAGGTGAATCCCAACACCCATCTGGTGTCAAACGAAAAGCATATCGATCCGGTGTGGCTCGAAGGCGCCAAGTCGATAGGCATATGCGGCGCCACCTCCACACCACGGTGGCTTATGGAGAATGTGCGCGACCACATATATAAGCTGCTGAGCAAATGAAGCGGGCTGCCGACACGGATATCAGCAATATCGATACCGGCAGTCCGGAGTTTCAGAACGCCCTCAAGCTGGTGTCGTACACGAGCCAGTCGGTGTTTCTGACAGGTAAGGCCGGCACGGGTAAGTCGACATTCCTCAAATATCTTACGGCCACTACAAAGAAGAAGTATGTGGTGCTCGCGCCCACGGGTATCGCGGCCGTCAATGCCGGTGGCCAGACCCTGCACTCCTTCTTCAAGCTGCCGTTCAAGCCGATGTTGCCCGACGACCCCGAGTTTGCGACACCCAAGCGTCTGAAGCAGCGCCTGAGGTACAACAAGCAGATGGTGAAGATGCTGCGTAATCTCGATCTCATCATCATCGACGAGGTGTCGATGGTGAGGGCCGACACGATCGACTTCATCGATCGCATACTCAAGACCTACACAGGCAACTGGCGTCAGCCCTTTGGCGGCAAGCAACTGCTGCTCGTGGGTGATGTGTTTCAGCTCGAACCTGTGGTGACCGGCGATACACGTGATGTGCTGAGCTATCACTACAAGGATGGAGTGTTTTTTTTCAACGCCCATGCCTTTACAGAGCTGTCGGTGGTGCCTATCGAGCTCAACAAGGTGTTCCGCCAGACCGACAGTGACTTCATCGGGATGCTCGACCGCATCAGGGTGGCATCGCCTTCACCCGCCGACATCGCCGTGCTCAACAGCCGGGTGATACCGCAGGGCACTCTCTTTGATGATGATTTCGTGATGACTATCGCCACACGCCGTGACATAGTCGACAGCATCAACCAGACGGGCCTCGCCAAGCTGCCGACAGCCGAACGTACCTACACCGGTATCGTCAAGGGCGATTTTCCAGAGTCTTCGCTGCCCACTGACCGCCAGCTTATCCTCAAGGAGGGGGCGCAGGTGGTGTTTGTGAAGAATGATGCCGAGCGCCGCTGGGTCAACGGCACGATAGGCCGGATAGCGGAGCTGACCGACTCGCAGCTGGTGGTAGAGCTCGAAGACGGCTCACGCCACGAGGTGGAGCCGGATGTATGGGAAAACGTGAAATACAGCTACGACGAGGAGCAGAAAAAGGTGGTCGAGACAGTGATCGGCACGTTCTCGCAATTCCCGCTGAAACTTGCCTGGGCGCTCACCATCCACAAGAGTCAGGGACTCACAATCGATAGGGTGATAATCGATGTAGGCGAGGGTGCGTTCTCCGGCGGTCAGACCTACGTGGCCCTGAGCCGCTGCCGTTCGCTTGCGGGTATAAGACTGCGCTCCACAATCAATATCCGTGACATATTCGTCAACAGGCGCGTGGTCAATTTCAGCCGTATGTTCAACAACGATGCTCTGATAAGCCGTGCGCTTGAGTATGCAAAGGCCGACGACTGCTATCACCGTGCCTCCGAATCCTTTGATGCCGGGGATTACCGTAAGGCGGCTGTCGCCTTTGCCGAGGGAGTGACGGCTCGTAATATGCTGGGCAACGAAAATGTTGTGAGGCTGTTGTCTCTCAAGCTCTCGCGTATGGGGGCGTTGCACAGTCGCATCGATGAGCTTGAGGCGGAGCTTGCGATCAACCGGCGCATGTTCCGTCAGCTCGCCACCGAGTATGTGGAGATGGGTGAGCAGGTGCGCGAAGAGGGGTGGGACATCGCCTCGGCTATCGCCAACTACGACAAGGCGATATCTCTCGATCCCGGATATGCGCTGGCATGGATTGCCAAGGGGCTTGCACTGGCCACAGCCGGTGATGACATAGACAGCGCTGTGGATTGTCTGCTTAAGGCCTCGGAGATTGACATCGGCGACTACCGACCGCTCTACGAAGCCGGACGTCTGCTTGTCAACGGCGCAGGCGACCTGGCCCAGGGCATGGACCTGCTGCTGCGGGCTCTCTCGCGCAATGACAAGGTAGCCGAGATACACGAAGCCCTCGCCGAGGGCTACGAGCGTGTGGATGATGAGAACAACGCAGCCGCCCACCGCCTCGCGGCCAAGAAACTGCGCGCCCGCAGGCGCTCC
The DNA here is from genome assembly GCA_964495725.1 of uncultured Bacteroides sp. Classification (GTDB taxonomy): domain Bacteria; phylum Bacteroidota; class Bacteroidia; order Bacteroidales; family Muribaculaceae; genus CAG-873. The sequence continues at coordinate 27,201 of CAZBWZ010000013.1, read as the reverse complement.
AAATAATGGTGTTCAGGGTTTTCTTATATAGAGATAGACAAATCGGATTCGATTTATACGTCTACTTCTGTACTCTACATTGGTTTAATAATTGATTCGATGAAGGATAACTCGTCATCGTTTAGACCATATTTCTGATAGAGCTGCAGGTCAATATCTTCAACCGATTTGCTCCAGTCGATGTCACTTGATGCTGTGAAATCTTGTAATGGAACAAATGAATAAACATTTTGGTATAAATTCTGTGATACTTTCAAAATCCCGACACAAAATCTCAGGAATTTGGTACGCATATATTTTTGCAGATTCTCTGCTTCAAATAGGGTGGAAAATTTACCGAAGGGAATAAGAGAATCGGTACATGCCATACCCGGTGTGCCGATGAAGGATTTTCCGATTATCGCAACTGGTTTACCATCGGTGAGCAATCCGGCCCCCCCATTACCCTTTGAAGTGAATACCTTATAACTGTCCAAAATGTCGATTCCCTTTTTGATGTCATTACGAGAAATATATCGAATTTGTTCATGGGCACATTGTATGGCAACAGCACCGCTGAATGCTTTGGATTCTGAACGCTTTTCAAAATCTTTTCCTACAATCCCAAAGGCATCGCGTCCGGTCGTGATAGTATTGAGAGAAACGAAATCAGGGATCTTTATTTTGTGAATAATAGAGACGATATTATTCAAGGGGATGATAATGTCCAGACCATCCTCAAATAACGGCCGGGTAAGAGTTGTCTGAATCGATCCAAGATTTTCCACGAAATCTACATTCCCGATGTAATTTTTCTCCCAAAGAAAATAGTTCACCAAACTAAGTTCGGTATTAGGAAACAGCTTCTTTCCATTATGGGTGGAAATGACCTTAAAGTGATTATTGGCACTTGCAAAACTACGGAGTCTTGGGAATGAATTATCCTGGGCATCCGCTGTGAACCAGCGCGAAGGTGTTATCAAAGTTACATATAATGGAGCATATTTGATGCAAAACTCAATGAAACTTGGAAAGAGTTGTTTGGCCAAACTTCTCCCTTTATCCAAATTTTCCTGATAGGGTGGATTACCAATTACAGCTGAGAAATTCATATCTTTAAGTGCCCGTGGTATTGTATATTCTTTATTTTTATCTCTTTTGATTAAATCGTAGCTTGTAAATGAATCAAATATATGATCTGATGGTAGCGAAAGTAGTCTATACACCTTCCTCGTAAACTCGTATGCCAAGCGGGATGTGCATACAGAGTAAACCTTATCCGATATTTGATTTCCGAATCTCTTCAACAGGGCTATTGTAAATTCTCCCTGCTTGGATGCTATGTCCAACACCGGACCGTATGAAAATACGTTGTCAGGCAGCTGGTTTACCATATCGTCGGCCACATCCATGGGAGTCACGATTTCTGAGTCAGACATACGTCCGAATTTTTTCATGGCAACCTCAACTCGTTTAAAGGGAGATAGATTGTCGTCTTGCATCAGATCATTGATATTCTCAATTTTATAATCGAGTTTCTGCAAGACAAACGGATTGCTTTTGCCCTGCACCAGATTGAGAATTTCTAAATTTAGGCCCAGATTGCGTGCAATACGCCGGTTATCCTCAGAGACCGGAATCATTGCTATAATGTCCTTAAGTGATTTTACCGTTGATTCGGTAAGAAATGCAAAGAAGAGTATGCGTGCGTAATATGCTGCTAACCGCTTTTCAAGAGTAGCCTTCTCAATATGGGCTCCCGTCAGAGATGGAGTAAGAGGCAAATTCTCATCTTTGTCGGTATCACTTTTGTAGCTATCGGATCCATCGCTTAGGGGTGTTTCCATTTCGTTTCCTTCGCCTTCGCTCGGATTAATCTTCAATCCGTTTTTGGAATCAATAGGCTCGATCGTACTGAGTATGGCGGCTAAAGTATCATCCTGAAGCAAGTCATTGTCGGCAGGTATCAGTGAGGCATCGTCCATAATGCTTCGTGTGCGGGCATATTCACGTACAGCATCGGTGATATTGGTAGGAGTAGCCTGCTGCAATTTGTTTTTGTTAAGGATGATAATAGGTGATACCTCCAGCTCCTTAGCGATTCGTTCTTTCAGTTGAGAATTGCCATGTTCCTCAGTGTTAACATTGTAGAATTGCGATTTCTGCTCTTGCAAAATAAACATCCTGTTTGGATCAAAATCCACGAGCAATGTCTGAGGCTTCATGTTATACTTTATAGTCTTGCCGTTTTCATCCTTATAAGTCTTAATGTATTGATTCTGCAGACGAAATATCGCTTGGTCATATTCCTGGGGTGAAGCGGTGTCTTTTAGGTAAATCATCGTATCCCACTGCGGTACTGTAGTACCGGTAAGCATACGATTGACCGTCAGTGTCAAGGTTTTCTTATCTTCGCTTTCAAATTCTTTGATTCTCAGCTTCACATCACTGGTGGATCTATATTTATGTTCATCATCAAAACCGGCAATATTGATTATTTCATAATCACCCAGATTCTTGAATCTTTTTTTCTCCCTGTTAATAAGAGCCGACATGGCATCACACGAAGCCCGGAATGGTAGCACACATACAATGTGACGACACATGTTTCCGTTCTTGATCTTGTCGTAATCGAGAAATCCCAATAGGTTCTCATCAACTTTAGTGCCATCAATGACCTCCAGCAAATCGAGGATCTCTGCCTCGTGCTTGAATTTTCTATGACTACCGCCTGTCCGGGGAATGATTGAATCGGGACGTAACAGCTCGGATAATGCGTAGCTAATGTTCTCCTTACGCATCACCTCCATCTTCTTGCGGGATGATTCATTGGGATTGAAGGCAAACCGAATCATTTGCGGAAATCCGAAGTAGGGATTATTCCACTCATCACAGTCGTCTTCCTTTAGGTGTTCTTCGTCCCACTGACGCTGAGCATCGATAATATCGGTAAACTGTACAAAGGCAATTATATCCTCCTTCTGAAACTCTTCGCTCATCAGGATACGATATGGTGTCCCCGACAGATGTAGCCTGATTTTAGATTTCAGGATCTTCGCTGTATCTTCGACGAGGTCGAATGTCTCATATTTATCAATAATCTTCAGCTCCTTGTTGATTTCTGGTTTGCTGAGCCGTTGTTTTTGTAACACCTTGCCATAAGAGTCTCCCCGCACTCCGAAATGAGTTTCGTCAATAATCAATAGATCAATTACATGAGTAAAAATCTCTTTATGCTTTTCTTTTATGGTTGCTCCCTGCAGATCCTGTAAGGTAAGAAACAATGCTACTTTTTTATTGGAATCGGCCAGCGTGTCAGCAATAATATCTCTATTTCTGCTCAGGGCTCCACTGTCAATAAAAGTAAATTCTCTAAAATACTTATGGCTCTCAACTGTCCTTTTCCACTCATCTTTTACATCTGCTTTAGCTGAGGCTATGACAACAAGCCGAGCATCTATTTCTTTCGCGCAGCACATTGAAGTGAACGATTTACCAAAACGCATGACCGCATAGAGTAACAGGTTGGTACGTCCGCATGAAACAGCAGTTTTGAAATTGTCAATTGCCTGCTGTTGATTTTCGCGTGGTGCAAAATCGTCCACTCTTTTGTATATGAATGTCTGCGGGAGGCGGACAGAAGAATACAAGGGATATTTGCCGCTATTGTCACGAGCGCTTTTAATGATGTCATTGATGGCAGCCTCTACATCTTCGGCAGTTGCATCTTTGAAAAACTCACGGGAATAATAAGGTAGGTCTTTAATGGTATTCGGTTGCAGACGTACCCGGTATTTCTCTTGTTCCAAATAGGTATGGATGGCGTAGTCCCTGAAGATCGTATTGGCATCAATCTGAGCGGAATGTTGGTAGTGTGGAATCAGATTCGGGAATATCTTTCTCCACTCATCCAAACGTACACTCACTCCGCGTGATGTGTCGCCTACCTTCAGGTAGTTAGGAACAGTCTCTGTAGAAAAGGCATATATGTAGGGCTCTGCACGACCTACAATCATATTGTCGAGGATAGATGTGTCAGTTTTTGAAAATGTACCTTCCATGCTATTCTTTTCTAATCAAAGATACAAAAGGTACGACTTTATCCTCTTTCCAGTCTTTAATTAGTGCGTACTTACCTGTGTGGGAGTGAATATCTTTATTCTTGCATCCCGGACAATCAAACAAGGTCACCTCTTGCGGTTCGCCTAAGTCCTCAGGACTAAAAAGTGATGATGTATTCCGCGTTTTTGATAATTTTACACAACTATTAGGAATGACGCCTTTAAGACCATCCATTTGCCAGATATTCCAGGATATGATCTCTGCAATCTCAAGGAGAGATTCTACCGGAGGATTTTTTCCGAACTGTGTGCGATAGTAGTCGATAAACGTATATAGCAAAGCCTTTCGGGCTAGAAAAATATTATCTCCTTGCCATTCGTAACCGTATGTGCCTTGGTAAGCACTAAGTGCCCATTCAAGCCATTCAACGGATGTATGGGTGTTTTCACTTACAATGCGTAGCTTACGGTCAAGAATGCCAATCCGGTTACCTACAGGAATATGGATACCTGTAACTCTATCATATCTATTTACAAGATATGGGGCCTCACCACAGGTTATCTCCAGACGGTTCTCACTGACATAGTCACGCCAGGTCGTGCCGGTTGGGAAAACAACAGGGTGGGGATTTACATTCCACGAGTGGGTGCCGTCAGGATCGTCAACCTCTGTATTGAAAACACCGGCTCGTCCAAACCAAGCATTATCTACAAGATTATTCTGCTTGTTACATATCCACGACGGTGTGAATACCTCTGCCATTTCACGGCTGCGCTTTTGTTGCTCCTGACGAGACTTTAATGCACGGGGCACAATTACCGAGCTATTCTCACCGGTAATTGACTCGATTGTGATCGGGTCGGAGAATTGATAACCCACTCCCCGTTCGGCATAATTATCCGTTGCCCAAAAGATGTTATCCATAGTAGTATGATCTTTGAGCAATGTCTCGAGTAATTCGGGCGCGGCTGTCAGAATATCGTATTCGTATATGTCAACCTGTGCTTCTTTCATGAAAGGTGGGGTCAGAAGAGGTAGGCTACCCTTACGGACCATTGGCGGGTGTTGGCGCTGTAGTTCTGGAGGATGGTGGCCTTGAGAGCGTAGGTCATGCCCCATGTGTGCTGCGCCGATATCTGCCAGTGACGGTAGAGCTCGGCACCGATACCGGCAGTGAGGCCGAGGTCACCGCCTGAATATTCCATGGCGCCGCAGCTGCTGTGAGCCACCTGTATGTTGAAGTCAGGACCACCGTAGACAAAGGGAGCGATGATGTCTTCGAGTCCGTCGAGGCGTGTGTACTTGAAACGCAGATGAAACGGAATGTTAATCTGATGAATCGTCAGATTCTCGTGGCCGTAACCCATATCCTGCCACATGAGTCTGTCGCCGAGGTCTACCTTTGCTCCCGTCATGTTGTAGACGAAGCCGAGGTCGATACCGAAGCCGATACCCGGAAACATCATTTCGGCCTGGAGACCGGCCTGGCCGCCCACCGTGCCCGACACGGGGGCGAGATCCTGCTTGAAGTGCAGATTGTTGAAGTTTACGCCGGCTATCGGTCCGTAGCGAAACTGTGCTGAGGCTGAGAATGTGATTACCGAAAACAGCAGAACTGCGGCGAGCCTTATGGCCGGTATGGTGAATTTCTTCATTGTCATCTTGGTATATGTTATTTGAGAGAGTCAGCGAGAGAATCGGCGGTAACGCTCTTTTGCTCGCCCGTGGTCATATCCTTGAGGGTGATCACGCCGTCGGCAAGTTCGCTTTCGCCCACGAGAGCCACGTACGGCACCTTGAGGTCGTTGGCGTAGCTCATCTGTTTTTTCATCTTGGCCTTGTCAGGATATACTACCGCTGGTATGCCCTGAGCCCTGAGCCCCTTGGCGTATCGCAGACAGGCGGCACACTCGGCCTCGCCGAAATTGAGGAACAGCACACGCGTGCCACGGGTAGTGTCATCGGGGTAAAGGCCCAGGCCTTCGAGCACGTCGTATATGCGGTCGGCACCGAAAGAAATGCCCACACCCGATATGCCGGGCAGACCGAAGATACCGGTGAGGTTGTCGTAGCGGCCACCGCCGGTGATCGAGCCTATGGCGAAGTCGCGTGCCTTGACCTCGATGATGGTGCCGGTGTAGTAGTTGAGACCGCGTGCGAGCGACACATCGAGCTCCAGGTCGGCATCGAGCCCGAGCCGGCGGGTAGCATCGATCACATGGCGCAGCTCCTCCACGCCCTTGGCTCCTATCTCCACATCTTCCAGAAGGGTGGCGAGGGTGGATAGGCGGGCGTCGATGTCACCGTCGATACGCAGTATAGGCTGCAGGGCCTCGATAGCCCCGGGGGTGAGTCCGCGCTCGGCAAGCTCCTCGTTGACCTTGTCGATACCGATCTTGTCTATCTTGTCGATGGCCACGGTGATGTCGATAAGTTTGTCAGGCGCACCGATGAGTTCGGCTATGCCGGCGAGTACCTTGCGGTTGTTGATCTTGATGGTGATGCGCACCTTCAGGCGGCGGAATACCTCGTCGATCATCTGCAGCAGCTCCACCTCGTTGACCAGTGAATCTGAACCCACGATATCGGCATCACACTGATAAAACTCACGGTAGCGGCCCTTCTGCGGACGGTCGGCGCGCCACACGGGTTGTATCTGATAGCGCTTGAAAGGCATCTGCAGCTCATCGCGGTGCTGCACCACATATCTGGCGAAAGGTACTGTAAGGTCATATCTGAGTCCTTTCTCGCAGATCTTGGGTGCGAGGTGTGTGTAATCGCCGTCGGCAAAGAGCTGTGGATCGACCCCGCGGGTGAAATCTCCCGAGTTGAGGATCTTGAACAGTAGCTTGTCGCCCTCCTCGCCATATTTACCCATCAGGGTGGAGAGATTCTCCATGGCCGGAGTCTCGATGCAGCTGAATCCGAAGAGGCAGAATACATCGCGGATAGTATCGAATATATAGTTGCGCCGTGCCATCTGGGCAGGGTTGAAGTCGCGTGTTCCTTTAGGAATGGATGGTTTCTGAGCCATTGTCAAAATTTTGTAGTGCAATTAATTTGCAAAGCTACAAAAAAAAACGCTAATCCGGCACAGAGCACCCAAAATTCACATTTTTTTGATTTTCCAAATGTCGTGACGATTAACCACGTCCGCGTCCTTGTTGCATGATACCAAAAAAATTGGCTTCATAAGGGCGTTTGTGAAACAAGATAGGGTGTATATGTGTTTAAATAATGAGAGAAGGGAAATAAAGAAGCGAAAGACGGGAGAAAGGGAATCCCACGATGTCTTTGGCGTTTATCACCGGAGATCACATTATGTACAGGTTTCACTATTATATATGAAAAAACGAACAGCTATGTCACTACGTCAACTAATAATGCTGCTGATGATCGCAGTGGTGTCAGGTGCGTCGGCCCAGACCCCGATCAGTTTCAGCGTGAGCCAACCCGTGGCGCCAGACAGCGTGGATATCGAATATTACGGCAAGGAGCATCCGGCCCGTGCTGCCGCCATGGTCGGCGGCCTCAATATCGGTGTATGGGCGTTTGACCGCTATGTGCGCAATGTGTATTTCGCGCATATATCCATGAAGAGCATTTCGGATAATCTCAAGATGGGATTCAAATGGGATAATGACAACATCGGAGCCAACATGGTGGCCCATCCGTATCATGGCAGCCTCTACTACAATGCGGCACGCTCCAACGGCTTCAATTACTGGCAGTCGGCGCTCTTCGCACTCGGTGGCAGCGCGATGTGGGAGATAGCTATGGAGACGGAATATCCGTCTACCAATGATATCATAGCCACTCCGGTTGGCGGTGCGGCCATGGGTGAGGTACTCTACCGCGCGTCTGACATGGTGCTCGACGACCGCACCTCGGGCATGGAGCGATTCGGACGCGAGGCCGCGGCCTTCGTGATCTCTCCCATGCGCGGACTCACACGTATCATCAACGGCGACGCGTGGCGCCGGCGTCCTACCTCAGGCCGTCAGTTTGGTATCCCCAATATCGCATTCGAGCTATCGGCCGGAGCGAGGTTGCTTGCCTTCCGCAATCATTTCGCTGACCATGGTGCCGGTTTCATCTCTGAGATAAATATCGAATACGGTGACCGCTTTGAGCTTAGCAGCAACAGCCCGTATGACTACTTTGCCGCGAGGGTGGATATCGGCATCGAGAAATCACAGCCTGCGCTGAGTCGTGTCAACGTGATCGGCCGATTGCTGTCGCGCGAGCTTGTGGATACCAAGAGCCACGACCTGAGTCTTGGTATGTATCAGCATTACGACTTCTTTGACTCGGACACGCTATCAAAGCGTACCAACAAGACCCCCTACAAGCTTGGCATCCCGGCCGAGGTAGGTACCGGCTTGCTCTACCGCTTCGACACTCATGATAAATATGTGTTTGATGCATACACTCACGCCAATGCCGTGCTGCTCGGAGGTGTGTTGTCCGACCACTATGCCGTGCACAACCGCAACTATAACCTTGCAAGCGGTTTCGCCATCAAGAGCGGTGTCAATTTTGTGGTAGACCGTGATTTGTTCTCGTTGTCGGCCGAGGGTCTGTATTACCGGTTGTTTACGTGGGGATATCCGCGAGGCACAGACCTCGAGCATGCCGACTACGAAACTCTCAACTCGCAGGGTGATGAATCCGTCGCTACATTCGGGGTGTTCAACTTGCGTGCCGACTTCAGGCTCCATAAGCGACTGTATCTCACGGCCACGGGCTCACACTACTTCCGCTCGACCCGCTACCGTGATTTCGACAACGTCAAATCCTCCACCCTCGACTTCCGCCTGATGCTCACCTACCGCTTCTGATCCACCAGCATAACATATAGCTCTCGGCAATATACGATCTTGACCAACGAAAAATACCGAATTCATCCTGTATTTACCTGATAAATAGATGATGGGCAGGGATCGGTTTGAGGAAGTTATCCACAGGTATGACCTTAAGGTCCGCAACAAGATTAGTTAGCCCAAGACGACCGATTCCACCCATGGACTACTCGTTCTCTCCAACCGTCAGGTATACCAAAAAAAGGCGGTTGAGTCCTACAACACACAAAGACCGCATATGAGCGTGTACATGTTGCCCCCGGAAGAGGCCGCTAAATGCAATGGTGAAATCAGGAAATGGTGGAAAAGTTATTGTGTTGAAGCAATAAAAAGTCACTGAAATGCCTTCCACTTGGGTGGTATGTTTAAATCAAAATCCGCGATAGCAAGGTGAACCACATCTGGAAGGATACATTGTTTGAACCGACTTTCGTATTGTTTCAACTGCACTGGTTTGCTTGAAGCCATTGAAGCAAGGTTACTGGAATACTGGTGAGGAGGGAAATACACCACAACCTTATGCCCTGCCTCTGTTGCGAGCTCAATCGCAGGTATCATGTCGCTATCTGCCGACACAATGATAGCAAGGTCGCAGTTGTTCTGATAAGCATCTGAAACAATCTGCGGTGCAATCCTTACATCAGTTTCCTTTTCTTCGTGAGTATGAATCTGGTAGCCACATTTGAAACACGTGATTTCTTTCTTCAGATATTTTCCAAGTATGAGTTTGAATTTGGGATTCTCCTTATTGGCTTGGAAGAAGGCACTCTGACGAAGGCTCTGGTCGATATCATCCACCCTTGCAGAAAAATACTTCACTGCTACAAGCTCTTGATTGGGACGCATGAACATCTCAAACAACTTGACAACATCAAGCCAATAATATTTCTTCCACCGGACATCTTTCTTTAGCCCGTAGTAGAAGTTAAAGCCGTCGATATAGACGATAACTCTTTGTTTATCCATAAAAAATAAGCCCACCTTAAGGGGTGGGCGAGCCTTAGTATTTTCCACCTAAGGGCGATAAGGTATTGCAAAGATACAAATTTTTTTCTACCCTGCAAAATTCAAACGTCACTTTTTGCGGAAAAGTTTTATTTCGCAGTAATTTCTTGGGCTATCTCCTCCCGCTAAATTCCATTAAGTCATTGTTAACCCTATACTGTGGCTGATAGAAATGCAATTGCGTGGGGATTATTTGCGGCCGAAGTCGGCGGGGATCTCGCCCCAGGTTTCGGTCTCCCATTTGTAGACGGGGTTGAGCCATTGGTGGGTGGCTACCCAGTGGTCGGCGCGTCTCAGCAGCTGGCCGAGCTTGCTCTCGGGGGCCATCTGCAGTGACGAGCGGCTGTGACGGTTGCGCAGCCATGCCAGGGCCGTGCGCGAATCTGAGTAGACGGGGGTGGTGGCGTCGCCGCGCTGTGCGAGCAGGGCCAGGGCGTGGACGAGGGCTATGTATTCGCCTATGTTGTTGGAGCCGCCGGCCAACGGTCCTACATGAAAGATACGTTCGCCCGTACCCACAATCACTCCCTGATACTCTACGTCACCACCGGGATTCTTGTTGCAGGCGGCATCCACGGCTATAGCGTTAGTCTTGATTTCGGGAAACCTTGAGTAGTCGGGCTTGTCGGCCTTGTGCGCGCTCATAAATGTATAGAAGCGCATCTCGTCAACATCCATACGCTTGCGGAACGCCTCCGTAGCAGCCGAGCAGCTGTCGTATGACTTGAATTCCGCTCCCTTGAATCCGTCGGTCTGCATCTTGCAGTCATCCCAGTTGTCGTATATACCCGGCTGGAGACCGTTGAACACGACATAAAACTTCCTCTTTGCCATAATCCCTTATGAGAATTGCAATATCAGCTTGATATCAACGAGCCGTGTACCCAGAATCTTGGCCACGGTGGCGTTGACGGGCTTGCCTAAGAATGTCAGGGCCGCACGTTGCAGACCCGTGTTGAGCATCAGTGCGTTTGTGAAGCCGTCGCAGGTGAATATCTCCGAGATCATCGTCAGGAACGTGTTGCTCAGAGCCATCGCCGTGGTGCGTGGCACAGCGTTGCCCGGATTGATATAGCACACACGGTGACCGTCCATGGTATTGTCAGCCGGCGAGGCATTATCCAGTTCGATAGGCAGCAGGGACGGGAATGTGGCGCCGGCATGATGGTCGAGATCAAAGGTGATGACACCCAGTTTCATCTCAGCCACCACCTCGGCCGAAATCTGATGCTTGGGGGTGATGGCTGTGGCTACCACGACATCGGCCGTGCGCAGGGCGTTGAGCAGCACGCGCGGGTGCATGGCCGACCCGCTCACTCCGTTGCCCAGATAGCGCAGGGCGCGACGCAGCCTGTAGATGTCGTTGTCGAATATACGCACGCTTGCTCCGAGCCCCATGGCCGAGGCGGCGGCCGCGCAAGCATCAATGCCGGAGCCTATAATGGTGACCTCGCAGGGCACGATGCCGGCAATGCCGCCCAGCAGGATACCTTTGCCGTGTACCGCGTCTGCCAGCAGGGATGAGGCGATAGCCATGGATGCGCGGCCCGCAATCTCCGATAGTATGTCGGCAAAGGGGTGGTGACCCTCGCTGTCCTCGATAAGGTCAATGGCTATGGTGATGATGTGGTGGGAAAGCAGCAGACGCAGCGCCGCGGCATCAGCCGTGGCCGACCGGAACATCGTCAGAAGCATCGCTCCACGCTTCATCATGCGCACATCGGCCGATCTCAGCGGCGCGGGATATATCACAATGTCGCATCTGAGGGCCTCGGCACGCGATGTGATCTCTATGCCGAGCTGCTGATATTTCAGGTCGTGGTAATGGATGCCGGCAGCTCCGCCTTCCTGCATCTTCACCACGAATCCGCGTGCTACGAGCATGGCTGCGCCTTCGGGGGTGAGGGGGAATCCGCAGCTGTCCGAGCCGGAGTATCCGGGTAGTCCGATTGTCACATTGCGTCTGTTTACAGCAACGTCAAGCAGCTGCTCAAGTGGGGTGGCTGAGCAAGATGTCATTTCTGTGAGGATATTGTGGCGCGTGATGTGTCGCCGTTGAAAAATTCATTGATAAACTCATCGACGGTGATCGCAATCTCCATCGGTGTCTCCAGCATCGTCGAGTCGAATATGTGCTGTGCCCGGTCGTACCACTGAGCTCTCTCCCGGATCTTGCGGCGGGCGAAATCAAGCATTTCCTCGCCGGTGGATATTGAGGCCAGCAACGGGCGCTTGCGTCTGCCGTACATCAGCCGGCGCACCAGACGCGACTGGTCGGGCACGAGGTGTACCGTGATGCCGCGGCTGTTCATCATCTCCATGGCTCCCGGGGTGCATGGCGTGCCACCACCGCAGGCTACGATGACATCACTCATCACCGACACGCGGTCGAGGGCATCGGCCTCAAGCCGTCTGAACTCTGTCTCGCCGAGCGACCCGAATATGCTTCTTACCGACATGCCTTGCTCCTGCTCGATCATCTGATCGAGATCGATGAAGCGAATACCGGTACGTGAAGCAAGTGCCCGGCCAAGCGTAGTCTTGCCCGAGCACATGAATCCTATGAGGAAAATAGGCCGCAATTATTTGCTCTCCTTTTCCTTGAGTATGTCGCGTATCTGGGTGAGTAGCTCGTCGGTGGTGGGACCTGCTGGTGCGGCCGGAGCCTCCTCTTCTTTCTTCTTGAACTTCATGATGACCCGCAGAGCCACGAAGATGCTGAGGGCTATGATGAAGAAGTCGACAATATTCTGGATAAACATACCGTAGTTGAGCACCAGAGCCGGCACCTCTTCCACACCGTCGGCACCGACCACGCTATCGCGCAGTGTATAGGTGAGTGTCTTGAAATCAGCACCGCCGGTGCATACCGATACCACGGGCATGATGATGTCGTTGACCAGAGAGCTTACAATCTTGCCGAAAGCTCCGCCTATGATTACACCGACAGCCATGTCCACGATATTGCCCTTCATGGCAAACTCTTTGAAGTCACTGAGAAATTTTCCCATAATTGAAATAGTTGAAGAATTAGTGATGCAAATTTAAAAAATATTTCCTTTCATATAACAACCGAAAGATGCTTTTTTGTTCATGACGGTCATAATTTTCTGTCTCTTTGCTCTTAAGACCCCAGTCGTGACAATGATTTTGATACATCGCGATAAAATGTTAATTTTGCACTTGTCAATATGTTAATCTTTGATATAAATGAGTGCTACAGAGAGTAAGGAGCAAGTGATAGTATCGCTCACATCATTTCCGGCCGCCATAAAATATGCTATCCCGACGATAAAGTCGCTGCTCAGGGGCAACGCGCTCCCTGACAAGGTAGTGCTGTATCTCACCTTCGCACAATTCGGCGATGACGGGCTCCCACAGGAATTACTTGCCCTGGAGCAGGATAATGACATATTCGAGATACGCGATTACGGGCGCGACATCCGCTCGTACCGCAAGTTGATACCTGCGCTGAGAGACTTTCCTGAGGCCGTGATCGTGACGGTGGACGATGACACCGATTATCATCCTGACATGCTCGGTTCGCTGCTGAGGCTTCACGACCGCTATCCCGACCGCGTGCTCGCTCACCGTGCCAAGCGTATCCTGCCCGACAGGCCCTACCGTAAATGGCCCAAACTAAGATGGTATCACTTTATGGGCGACAGGATAAAGGAGAGCGCGAGGATAATCCAGACAGGCGTGGGCGGAGTGCTGTATCCTCCCCATTCGCTCAAGGAGAGCATGCTCGATGAGGAGCTCTTTACGGAGTTGGCCCCGACTACCGATGACATATGGTTCTGGGCGGCGGCCGTAGCCAACGGCACCACAGTGATGCCTGTGCCATTCGGACCCCACAACAAACCCCGTGGTCTGGGCAAGCCCCGCGAACTGGCACTGAAAAATATCAATTTCAAGTCGGGAACAGACAGGAATGACAAGGCATTCGCCGCTATCCTGCAGCATTACCCCGATGTACGCGAAAAAATCAAATGATGACAGCTATGGATATCAGTCAGTGGAAGTGGATTCTCAAACGCAAATTTGTGTACGGCTATCAATGGAAGAGGGTGGTGAGAAAGCATCTGCTGAAGTATTATTCCGCCGATGCTCCCGTGTCTTCAGGCTCAGGGCGCAGTGTCATATGCATGGCCGACGGACGCCGGCTGCATGGCGGCCTCGCCGACAGGCTGCGAAGCTACGTCACTTATTACGCATGGTGCAAACACCACGGAGTGCGCTTTGCCATAAACTTCACTTCACCATTCAGGCTGGAGGATTATCTTGAACCCAACCTCTATGACTGGCGCCTTAAGCCCGGCGAACTCACATACAACTCCCGTGAGGCATGCCCGCTCTATTTCCAGACATCAGGTCCGCTTACCGATTTTGAGAAGCGCGAGCAATCCAAGCTCGCGGACAGGTATCTCAACGATCCGTCTTATAAGCAATATCATCTCTACTCCAATTATTGTTTCGGTGACGATGCCGATTTCCGTAACAATTTCAATGAGCTCTTCCGCCCGGTGGCCCGTGTGGCTGCCATAATAGACGATTGCAAGAAGAGTCTCGGCCAGGGGTACATCTCCGTGTCGACCCGCTTTATGGAGCTGCTCGGCGACTTCAAGGAGCCTAAGCAGAAGCAATCTCTTGATGATGAGGGTCGCGCACGTCTGATACGCAAATGCAAGGATGAGCTTGAGAGGCTACACAGTCAGTATCCCGCAGTGAGGATACTGGTCACATCTGACAGCTACCGCTTTCTTGAGGCCTGCCGCGACTTGCCATACGTCTATATCCCGGAGGGGAAGATCGAGCATATCGATGTCAAGGGCGGAGAGGCCGACCATACCAAGACATTTGTCGATTTCTTCCTTATCGTCGGAGCGGAAAGAGTGTTCCAGTTAAAATTCGACGCCATGTATGGCGGCAATTTCTCCATGAGGGCCGCTGCTGTGGGCGGACGTCCTTACCGGCTTATCGAGGGATAAGGGAGCTGTCAGTCCTCACGGATGTCGTTGAGGTCATACTCGTTGAAGTAATCGTCGCTTACTGTGCGCTTCTTGCCGCTTGCGCGGCCACGTCCCTGCTTCTCGCGAAACTCCTCGTAAGAGCGCACGGCATAATGATTGATGCGTATGACATCCTGCTGAGGCTCACGCTCGCGGAAATTTCTGGTGATGGGATTGCCGTGTGAGTCGTAAGCTTTTCCGTCGATACGCGCCGCCTCATGACACCCTATCATCGTGAACACCCTGCGGGGATTCACGATGCTCTTCACATGCCGGTTGAGCCTGTGTGATGGCAGCGAGTGACATTTAAACCGGTCCATCACTCCACCGGGCTCTTTCTTTCTCGCTCCGCCACTGCCGTATACGAGCCAGTTGATTTCCACAGCCGGGGCATCTTCAAAGCGTTTCAGAAACTCCGGGACAGACTGGTCCTTGACCGGTACGATAAACTCGTCGAGATCGATAAACGCTATCCACCTGGCCTCATACCGGTGCCTCTCCAGGCAATCGTCGTAGGCCGCGAGCTGCATCCGGTAGCCCGGGAAGTAACGGTAATCCACGATTCCGGCATCTATATATGGCTTGAGCACCTCTTTGGTGCAGTCGGTGCTCTCGTTGTCGTAGATATAGAATTTTTTCACACCCATTTTCAGATGCCAGTCGATCCATTCCTTGAAATAGGGACCTTCGTCCTTGGCAATGGCGCAGACAGCGAGATAGGTCGAGGGTGTAGAGGTGTCATTCTTAAGCCGGTGCCTGAGCTTAAGAGCGTTGACGGGCCCGTAGCGCAGTATGCCGCGCCATCTGTTTCTGGCCATCTTCACCGGTATCATACCGGCGATAATTTCGGCGGCGGCTTTGTTCATTGTTTCTTCATGTTTTGGATTGAAAGGTTGTCGTCGTTGATGCGGGTGGTGAAATCCTGCATCAAGGCATTGAGCCATCCGGCCATGCTGTCGGTGACGGCTGCATCATACGTCTTCAGCGGAGTGTGAGGATATGGCTTCTCGTTTATGTCATATACCTCGTTGACAGTGGTGCCGGCTCCGGGCATCCCTACCATATACTTGTCACCGAAGATATAGTATTGGCCGAATGATTCCGCAAGTCCGAAATGGGGTCGGGAGGTGTCAAACATACTTGTGCCGAAGCTCACGAAGGGTTTGTTGTATCCGGCAAGATCAAGCACGGTGGGGGCGATGTCGATCTGCGACATGGGCATACCGTTCACCACACCGGGCTCGATGGAGCCATCGGGAGTGTAAATGATAAAGGGCAGATGACTGTAGGTGAAGAGATTTTTGGTGTGGAATGAGCTGTACTCACGCTGTCCGTGGTCAGAGGTGATCACGAATATCGTGTTGTCATACCAGGGCTGCCGGCGTGCAAGCTCAAAGAAGTGTCTTATCGACCTGTCGGTATATTCCATGGCTCTCTCAGGTGATGATTTCTGATAGGCATAGTCTGACACATCCTCATCTTTCGGGAAATTATTCGAGTCATGTGCCGTAATCGTAAACCAGGATGCGAGAAACGGCTTGTCAGGACTGTATGCCCCGGACATGTCCCTGATCACGTAGTCGGCCATCTTCTTATCCCAGATACCCCATTTCGAGTCAAAATCCTTGTCATTGTTATATGATTCGCGGGTTCTGATGGTCTCGAAGCCTGAGAGACGGGCTGTCTCGTCGATATGATAATTGCCCTTGGCGCAGCCGTAATAAAATCGCGTGTCGTATCCCTCCTGATTCAGCAGTCGGGCCGGACTGTCGAACACATTCTCCACGTAGGGTGACTCCACAAGGTAAGATGAGCCGAAGAACGGCATACCGGTGAATATATGTGTGATACCCTGCGCAGAGGTGCGTCCCGACGCGATCATGTAGGGATTTATAAGGCTGTGGGTGGCGAGAGAATCCACAAAGGGCAGAGCTCGGGAGTAGGCAGAGTCATCTGTCACGGGATTGAATATCCTTGAATGGATCGAGCCTCCGCTCTCTATCACCAGGATAAAGATATTCTTGCGGTTCATTACCTGATCGGGCCTGTGTACCACCGGCTGGCGACGGGCTTTCAGTTCTTCAGGGGTGTAGATCTCTTTCTTCTCTATCACCACATCACCCTTTCTGCTGAATACGATTGAGAAAGGAGTGTTGAGCACAGCCGGATATTGCTGTATTCTGTCTACCAGCTTCACTCCCGTGGCCCTTTCGATCGGGCGGTCGTGGAATCCGGTCCAGCCTCTCATGCACATAAAGGTAAAACCGCCTACGAGCAGGAAAATCAATGATTTCGCAATCCAGTATACTGACCGAGGACCTGTGTAGAATGTAGTCTTTTCAAATTTCACCCTCAGCATCAGCCATATCATGGCTATGATCGACAGCAGTCCGGCAATATATGCCCACCAGTATCTGCCCAGATACAATAAGAGCAGACCGGGAGTGCCAGGGTCGGTGAGCACGTTCATGAAGCTCTGCCACGACATCCTGTATCCGGTGAAGGGGAAATAGACCGTGTCGCCGAAATTGAGCAGGAGAAACACGGTGCCCGCTATACCTAAGAGCCAATCGGATATGGCAATCCATATCCGGTTGTAAACCCACGGCCAAGGCGCAAACCGCATCAGTATGAAAAGAATGTTGACGTATGAGAATATGCAGGCATCGATGATGAGACCTCCCGTACATATCTTCACGACATCACCTGATGTGGAAATATCTATAAACGGGGCATTATAGAATATGAATACCAGTCGTGACAGCCAGAAGAATAAGAATACTATTGCAAGCTGGTATAGTGAGCCAAGATAGACGTTAGTTTTGAATTTCATATGGCAGATTCCGGAATAATGGGGAGGTTGCGGGGAAAAAATGAATGAGGGAACTCACTTCTCGAACGACGACTTTTCTGGCAGTATGCTCCTGAATGAGTCGGCTATGGCTTTCATCACCTCATCGTAATTGCGGATATGGGCGTTGTCGTTGAGGCATATCAGTGAGTATTTCTGCTCGCGGATGGCACGGATGGCCTGCTTGGATTTGATCATCAGCGGAAACATCTTGGTGTCGGCGTAGGTGTTGTATGGCTCGAAGTTGCCACGGCATATCTGCCATGTGCGGAATAGCTCGGGGGTGTAGTCATCGGAAGCGCGGAATCTGTTGACCGACGTGGCTGTGAGCTCGTCGCCGGCTGCATCCCACACCTCCCGGAAAGTCTGCTTGAGATACGGCTGGGCATTGTGGGGCGTGCGCAGGGTGATGAATTTGTCGTAGTATTTCAGCAGATAGTTCCAGCGGGCGCGTGAGCCGTATGACGGATCAAACCACTTGTCGTGGTCGCGGGCCATCACCTCCTTTTTGTCGAAATGGCGGTTGATGATCCTCAGGTTGTTCTTGATGCGGCGATACCACTGCGACCACGAGGGATTGTATAGAAATGTGGCGATGTCGCATGGCAGGCCGCCTTTGAAGAATCTCTCCGGCGAGACAGTGTTGATGATATAGAAATCATCGTTGAAGTACACAAAGTGATCCGCCAGATCGGGAATGAGATGGATGTAGCGCTCTATCACCACCGAATTGTATGTAGGCAGGAATTGAGCGGGTATGTAATCCTTGTGGTTGACGAGGTTGAGCTTGGGATTGTTCTCATCGAGCCACTCCGGCTTCTGTCCGCTGGTGATGAAGTGTATCTTTCTCACCCACGGGGCGAATTTCTCCACACCGCGAAACCAGTACTTCAGGAATCCGTAATCGCGGAAACGCGCGTCTGAAACGCCATTTTTCTCATTCTCGGTCTTTTGTGAGTATTTCAGGAATTCTTTTTTCCATTCCGGGTCGTTCATGTCTACCCAGGTGAGTACAAAATCAATCTCCATCTGTGTCAGGTTGTTGGTGTGGTGTTGGCGTCATCGGCCCTGCGGGCGTGCTTGAAACGGTTGTGCGACCATAGATACAGCTCAGGACGCTCGCGTATCATGTCTTCGAGCATACTGAAATACAGGTCGGTCAATCCGTATTTTTTCTGCATGTCGGGCTGCATGTGTATGAATTCCACCTCGTAATATCCCCGCCGTACCTTGGTGGTCTTCACAAACCATGGATCGAAGTGAAAGTGCCTGATGATCTTCTCGGTGCCGGTGAGGACGGGAGTGTCGTGATTGAGGAAAGGCAGGAAATAGTTGAGCTCGATAAACCGGGGCGACTG
Organism: uncultured Bacteroides sp.; assembly: GCA_964495725.1. GTDB lineage: Bacteria > Bacteroidota > Bacteroidia > Bacteroidales > Muribaculaceae > CAG-873. The sequence goes on along the minus strand of CAZBWZ010000013.1, from coordinate 8,072 downwards.
GTCGGCAATGAATCCGATTATCGATACTTTCTTGTCGGCGGCGAGGCCGTTGATGTAGCGGGCGGTGCTGTGCATCTCCACATTGACAGCTCCGTGAGACGCTCGGTGCTCATACATCAGGCGGTCCATATCCTTGTTGTGCAGCTTGTGATATATCTGGGCGGCCACAGCGCTCTTCTCCAGGTGCAGTGGCATCGACGAGATCCACTCCCAGTTGGCGTAATGGCCCAGATACAGCCCTACGGAGTGTCCGCTCCTGAGCACCTTGTTCACCTCCTCGACATTGACGAAGTGCATCCGCCGGCCCATCTCCTCGGCTGACATGGCCGAGAGCTTGAGGCTCTCCATCAGATTGTCGGCGAAGAAATGATAGAATTTACGCTCGATTTCCGCGATCTCCTCAGGGCTTTTCTCCGGAAATGATTCCGTGAGATTTCTGCGCACCACTTTGCGGCGATAGCGTATCACATGATACATCAGGAAATATACTATATCCGCAAGCACATACATCACGCGGAAAGGTATGTGGGACAGCAGGGTCAGGCATATCCTAAGCAACTTGTAGGTCATATCCTCAAATAGGTAATAACAGATCAGATTGACAAGACCATTATCAGGACACCGGCCTTGCAAAAGATTCGATACGCGTCCGTAATGGTAGCGCAAAGGTAGTGAAAAAAAAAGGATAAAGTGACAAAAACAGCCTATTTTCGTGTTTGGCGCTGTCTTTTGTCGTGAGATTTTCCGACAATTGTCCCCGATGTTTTGTAACTTTGCACAAGCAACATCGTCAAGTAACTTCAGCCAATCGGTATGGGCAGCAATAATCAGTACACCTCCGCGGGTCCCCGCAATGATGAAATGAATCTTGCGTGGCGGTATCTGTCGGCAACGGACACATCGGTGTTTCTCACGGGCAAAGCCGGGACGGGAAAGACGACATTTCTCAGGCGTCTGCGTCAGCTCTCGCCCAAGCGCATGGCTGTGCTTGCGCCCACGGGTGTCGCCGCCATCAATGCAGGCGGCCAGACCATACACTCTTTCTTCCAGCTGCCTTTCGGGCCGTTTGTGCCCGGAGCCCGCCGGACAGACAAAAGTGATTACAAGATGTCCCAGCACAAAAAGGATCTGATACGGTCGCTCGACCTGCTCGTGATCGACGAGGTGTCGATGGTGCGCGCCGACCTGCTCGACGGTATTGACGATGCCATGCGCCGCTACCGCGATGCTACCAAGCCATTCGGCGGTGTACAGCTGTTGCTGATAGGTGATCTGATGCAGCTTGCTCCTGTGGCCAAGCCTGACGAATGGAATATGCTGAAGGAATATTATCAGACCCCGTATTTCTTTTCGAGCCGCGCACTGTCAGAGACAGAATATGTCACTATAGAGCTCCGCCATATCTACCGGCAGACAGACACGGATTTCATCGACCTCCTTGCCCGCGTGCGCGATGGTAATGTGGATGACGCGGTGTTGCGCAAGCTCAATTCACGCCATATCCCGGGATTCAATCCTGATGGCGACGGTTGGATAAGGCTCACCACCCACAACCATATCGTGCGCGATTACAACGACAGCCGCCTTGAGGCTCTTCCCGGCATGGGATACACTTATATGGCTGAGGTGGCCGGCGAGTTTGCTGAAGCCAACTTTCCGGCCGAGGATGTGCTTTGCCTCAAGAAGGGCGCCCAGGTGATGTTTGTGAAGAATGATCCATCGGGCGCGCACGCATATTACAACGGCAAGATAGGCACGGTGGTGGACCTGAACAGGGATAGCGTGACCGTGAGCTGTAACGATGGCACCGATCCGATCAAGGTAGGGCCGACTGAATGGGAGAATACGAAATACACGCTCAACCCCGATACAAAGGAGATAGAGCAGAAGGTGGCCGGCACATTCATGCAGATACCTCTGCGTCTGGCATGGGCCATTACCGTACACAAGAGCCAGGGTTTGACTTTTGACAAGGCCGTGCTCGACATCGACGCGTCCTTTTCTCACGGACAGGCCTATGTCGCTCTCAGCCGCTGCCGCTCTCTTGACGGACTCGTGTTGGCTTCGCCACTGAGCATGTCAGCCGTGATAACAGACAGAGTGGTCAAGGAATACACCGACAATGCCGCTGCCTTGCTCGATGACAGTGTGCGACAGCTCCCTGCGCTCATGGCGTCATATACCACGCGTCTTGTCTCCGACCTTTATTCCTTTGTGGATATATCAAACGCGCTGAGGTGGCTGATGAGGGTGGCCGACGAGCATCTGAGCCGGAATACAGAGTTGCACGAGAGGCTGTATAAGGCTGATTATTATATGGGGCAGAAGGTGATGGACGTGGCGAATAAGTTCGGGGCTATGTGCGTCGCCTTTATCCGTGACACCGGCGGAATGGCCGCCGGTAGTGAGATGTCCGCCCGCGTGAAGAAATCGTGCGTGTATTTCTCCGCTTCGCTTAGGGAAATCTTCGGTGATGATCCTTGTGCCGATCTCGATGTGGATATCAACAATAAACAGACCGCCAAGGTATATAACAATGCTGTGGAGGGGCTGCGCCGGGCTGTGGCCGGAAAGATCGCGGTGCTGACAGCCATCGCCGCCGGCGGATTCTCGACATCGCGCTATCTCGATGCAAGAGCCAAGGCCATGGTTGCGTCCGATGAGAAAAAAACGCGTCGTCCGGAGAGGAAGCAGACTGAAAAGAAAGCAAAGAAGCCTAAGTCACAGGTCAATACTGTAGACGAGACATTCAGGATGTACCAGAGCGGGATGGGCGTGATAGATATCGCCAAAAAGCGCGGTCTGGCTCTCTCCACCATTACAGGCCATTTATTCAAGCTCGTGGGCGAGGGCCGACTGAAGGCCACCGACTTGATATCGCAAGATAAGATACGCCGGGTGCTGAGTGCCGCCGATGAGCTCGGTGACAAAATCTCACTCAGGGATCTCAAGGATATGCTCCCGGAGGATTATACCTACGATGATATCCGTATCGCGCTCTCCACAGTCGGCAACTCGCGTGACGGTCGCTGATATTTAACAGTCGCTTATCCGACTTTCTAAAAATCCGTTAAACATAGACCGGTAAATTGCGTGCGTCGATAAAATTCAGTAATTTTGTACTTATGTAGGCAGCCGTCGCATGAGTTTTTCATGGCTTCCTCCTGTAGCTGTCTGTACAGAATCCTGCACTTACACTTCATTCCGGAGCGCGGTATGCCATTACTGTGTCACGCATCCGGATATTCAATCTTATAAAAACTGATATTCAATAAAAACATTAAGAACTATGGCAAAACTTACCAAGTACGCCCTCCCGCTCTTACTGCCAATGGTGGCACTGAGTGTGTCGGGCGCACCTACGGTTGGAAAAACAGGCGCTCATCCAGGCAGTGCCAATATGCGTTATCAGGCACGCAATTACAAGACCCTCTGTAATTCGGAGAGGACCATGCGTGTCGATGAATTAAACGGGAAATTGTCAGGCCATGCAAAAAAAGGTATGGGCAAGGCCAACCTTAAGCCGGATTTCTCTCTGCTCTCGACCGATCAGTATGAATATCTCGACGGCCCCGGCGGCTCGGTATATTTCTGCACGTCGGAGTTTGAGACCGAGGATGTGCAGATAAGCGAATATTATACTAAGAAGGATATCCGCGCATATAAATTCACCATCTATGATGAAAACCTCAATGTAGTGGGTGACATCAAGGGCAAGATCACTCTCGACTCTATCTCGGATCCCTCGAATCCCGAGAACGGCGTGGCTTCCGTAGGCCTCACTCCGCTTGTCACCAAGAGATTCTTCAACTCTGATGATAGGCCGGAGGTGATGGTATATCTCAATATCAATACCGACAACTACACCGTACACTCACGGTCGGTGGCATATCAGATCGGCGGACAGAAAGATGAGGAGGGATACGACGTGCCTCTTTGTAACATCGACGGTAACCTCTGCGATGTGCTTGAGACATCCACCAGCTCTTGGTCGGAGGATTTCTATCTTTCGTTTGCCACGGATTGTGTGCTGGATACTGAGCTGGGCGAGGATGCAACATTCGGCGATTACCTGAATTCATTGGGTATATACATCGAGACCTTCAGGAGGGCAAGCTATTCAAGCAAGCTGCCTGAGAAGGTGTTTGAGTATACGATGCGTCTCAACGACTATCCCGGTGACCAGGAGAGCGCTACGCCTTTCCTGTCACTCAATATCGGCGGCAAGCCCTACTTTGTGATCAACGGCTATACCGACGGTCTGTGGAGATTCGAGGGCGAGGACGAGATGGGTTTTCCAGAGCAGATATGGAATGATGAGACCGACTATTTCATTGAGGTTTATCAGCCCAATTCGCTCGAAGATCCCAATCTGCTGCAGCGCACGGTGATCGATATGCAGAAATCCCCGGGCAGCAACATATATGCCACATTCTATTATCTGGGCGATCTCTCTTATCGCGGTGATGTCGACTACAAATATTGCGATGAGCAGGGCAAAGCCGATTTCGTGGTGACCACCCGCGACTGGGACGGCGCCGAGATGGGCACCACCGCCAATTACTATCTATACGCACCCGACGGCAGCATCAAGTCGGTGCTCGGCAAGAATATCGATGGCGTGATGGCCATGAGCGACCTTGACGGACAGGAGCCCGAATATATGTTTGTCACAACAGATGGCAAGGCATACACATTCTCATTCCTGTGCCCCTACACCGGCAATAAGCATCATTCGTTCAAGCAGATGCTCAGGTGGAACGGCCGTTACGAGGGTCTGTATGTCAACGGCGACCGTGTGGCCGACGGAGACAGCTATAAATACTGCTTCGAGCTCAATACTCCGGGTGTCGATGAAAATGGCAACGACATGATGCGTATCGCATGGATCAATACCGATGGTGAGATCATCGATGTAGACGAGGTGAACATGGGCACTAATGTCACCATGGCCAAGGTGTATATCGACAGCCGCCTGCTTAATCCGTACGTGTTTGACAACACTCCCGAGCGTGAATATATGATAATACTCAAGCGCGGTGACGAGTATTCGTCTCTCACACAGGAAGAGTTTATCGTGGGCTCGGCTAAATCCAAGGTGAGGCCGGATGGAGCGACCTTGCTGCATATCGTGCCTGATGACCGGCTCGGCAATCTCATGAATGTATCGGCGCTCGATGCCGGCGACAACACCATGCTCTGGGTGGTATATTACAACTATGACACATCTAAGTTCTCTCAGGAGTTTTACGATATGCCGTTTGTGAAATTTGCCGGGGGTGACGGCACAGAGGCCGATCCCTACCGTATCGCATCTGTGGGCGACCTGCAGAGCGTGCGCGACAACCTGTCGGCCCACTATGAGCTGGTGAGCGATATTGATGCCGAGGGCTACGATTTCAGCTCGCTTGCCACATCGAGCAAGCCTTTTACCGGTACACTCAAAGGCAACGGTCATGTAATCAGGAACCTCACCGTAGGCAGCAGCGCTAATTCAAGCAACAATGCACTGTTCGGCTATACCGACAATGCCGTGATCTCAGGACTCACACTGCTGAATCCTACTGTCAAGGTCACCAACTCTAATTATAACGCACTCATTGCCGCCCATGCCCAGCGCTCGACATTCTCAGATATACATGTCTACGGCGTGAAAGCCGACTATCAGTCGGAAGGCGGATTCGGTACCATCGTCAATCAGGCTACACTCAACACCGTAATCACCGGTTGCTCAGTGGCGAATGCCTCGATCAATGTTCCCAATGGCATAAACGTGGGCGGTATAGCAGCCGAGACCCGCACCGGATCTGCGATCACGGCATGTTCGTTTGCCGGCTCTCTTACCGGTAGCTCGGTGGTGGGCGGTATACTCGGCACATCTGGTCCTAACTCAGGCGGAGTCACCGACTGCCATACAGATGCCGATATTGCGGCAGCCAATATCGTGGGTGGTATCGTAGGAGATATCGACACCCGCGTCACTGTCGACCGCTGCTATGTCGAGGGCTCCGTATCAGCATCCGAGGTATTCGGCACACGCATAGTCAACAAGGGTTACGCAGCCGGCGGCGTGGCCGGTATGGTATCCACCCACTATGAGAATACCGACGGTGAGGGTGAGCAGGATGTAGAGGTCGTGATCAGCAACTGTCTGGTCAACCTGGAGTCAATATCGACACCTGAATTGCCCGATGGCCACCAGAGCTCCGTACACCGCATCGCCGGATTCACGTCAATCAATGATCTCCAGCCCGATTGGGACAATATCACGGATTATAATAATATCGACAAATTCCTGCCCACCGTAGCGGAAGCCGGGTTCAAGAACAACTATGCTGTGTCTTCGCTTGCAGCAGTGGACGGCACTATCGAGGCCGGTGACGCTACTGCCGAGGGTAAGGATATCGATGCATCGGCTCTCGATGGCGATTTCTTCGCATCACTCGGATACGTATATGGTGAGACAGCGGAGAAGCCCTGGAAAGAGGTGCCCGAGAATGATCCGTCGCTCTACCATGAGGTGGTTACCGCATTTGCCGGCGAGGAGATCACTGTGGTCGAGGATACCGAATTTGATGTGGAGCTGATAGTGGTATCACGCCAGCCCATGACCCCGGATGAGTTTATCGATGGATTTGCCTGTGAGATTTCTGATGAATCAGTCGTGGAGATGACAGGTGGATTCAGTATGAATAACAATGTGGCCCGGATCGGCTTTTATGCCCGCCGCCTGGGAGAGACCGAGCTCACCGCCAATGTCAATGGTAATCTTGCCGTGGTAAAGATCAAGGTGATCGATGCTGAGTCTGCCGGCATTGAGGATGTTACGGCAGATGACGGCGGTGTGGACATCACCTTTGACGGCACAATGGTTTCCGCCCCAGGTGCCGCTCTCGAGGTCTACACATTCAGCGGTGTGAAGGTAGCCGCAGGTATCGACTCAGTATCTCTTGAGTCACTTGCCGGGGGCCTCTATATCGTGGTAGCATCCGATAACGCCGGTCACCGTACGGCCCGCAAGATACTTCTGCAATAAAAGCTTGCATAAAAAATAAAGCCGTCCAATCTGGACGGCTTTATTTTTTTATGTAAGTCCGCTTATCAGAAGATGATCTTAAGTACAGAGGAACCGGTGTTTCTTACTACCTCAACAATACCGATACCGGATGCTCCGGCAGGTACAGCGGGATTTTCTCCCTGGCGGAATGTGGCAATCAGCGCTCCGGTTGTGGAATAAACACGGCAGATGTCATATTCGCCTGTAATGTTGATTTTGTGCGAAGCACGGTCGTAAGTCACGCCTCCGTTGGCGCTTACGGGAATCTCCACTGTACCGGTGTAGTCAAATACCATAAGGCTCATGTCGGGAAGATCGTTTGAGAGCATACCTTCCTGAGTGAAGTCAAATAATGAATCGTTATTATATTCTAACCAGGAATAATTGGGAGCATTCTTGTCCCAGAGGGATTTGAAGGCGATCGATGCGGTGTTGGCCACCTTGGCACGGGTGAAGACAACAAGGTTGCCATCGGTGTACTCATAAGGCGTGTCGAGCAGGATGGTGAGCCGCTCGGCACCTGCCTGCAATGCAACCTGTCCGCTGAATACCTTGGTGAACTCAGATTCTGAAATAGGTGTGGCCTCATCGAATTGGGTCATGTCGGTGGTGCCAAGCCATACCTCGAGGTCTGCGCTTACATCCTTCCTGCAGATGGCCAGATAATAGTTGATTGCCTCGATCTGTTTACCTTTGCACTCGGTCAGGAGGTCGGCGGTGTAGATAGTCTGCGCGGCGCTGTAGGTGCGGCTGCAGTTGATAGGGGCAAAGCCGGTGGAGCTGTTGCCCACGGCTACGTCAACCCAAGTGCCGTCCTTCATTACGCTCACCGTAAGCGGTGTAGAGTAGTTGTTGTCAGCGATAGCATCGCCCGCGGCCTCAACTTTGGCCATGAGTGTGATGTTTCCGCCGATCACCGGAGTCCAGGTGATTTCCACTTGGGATTTGTCACCGGATTTCAGCTCTGTGTTGTAGGTGTTTTCAGCGAGGACATTGCCTTCTGCATCACACAATG
>CAZBWZ010000012.1:18752-33370 GCA_964495725.1 uncultured Bacteroides sp. | reverse complement strand
ATTTGCCTTTTTTCAGATTATTCGTAAATTCGCACTTGCTTGTTTAATCTGCGTATCGATGCCTGCAAAATAAAAATTTGCATAATTGAAAAAAAGGCTTTAACTTTGCACCGCAATACACGATCGGGGCGTAGCGCAGTCCGGTAGCGCACCTGGTTTGGGACCAGGTGGTCGCAGGTTCGAATCCTGTCACCCCGACTATATAGACGAAACGTCTGCAAGTAACCAACTTGCAGACGTTTCGTTCTATTGGTCGGACATAAAAGGGTTATGCAATCAAGCAAGTGAGGCGCCACTATGTCTCGGAGCCGGGGATTGGTCAGGCTTTAATCTTTGTGAGTATTATCTTGGCGTCTTCTTTGGCTACCACGCTGTGTAAGACACCTTTGCCTACGAGCATGAATTCTCCGGCTTTGATGTGGTGAGGTTTGTCACTCAGATTAAATTCTATGGAGCCCTCGATAACGTGTACCATCAGCTCGGCGGGAGCGACGTGTGCTGCAAGAGTCTGACCTGCTTTGAGGGCAAGTAATACTACGCCACCGTTTTCATTTTCAAAAATCCGGTGAAACTGAGGGTGATCCTCTGCTGGTTGAATCTGATTGGCGAGGGAAATCACTTCGCCAAATTTGTATTCTGTTTCTAACATATTAAGATAAGATTAAGATTGTGTGTTCAATTAAAAAATGATTATCTTTACATAGAAAAAACAGACTCCGCTGTCATTATGTTCGGTATAATAATTTGTAACTTTGGTAAAAAAATGAAAAGATGAAACAGATGAGAAAAGCTCAACGGCAGAAGGATGCCGACTGGGCACTGGATGTATTCGACAAGGCACCTTTTGTCACTTTGAGCATGGTTCGTCCCGACGGGTCTCCTTACGCAGTGCCTCTCAATATTGTGCGTAAGGATGAGATGGTATTTTACTTCCATTGTGCTTTTGAGGGTGAGAAAATCGATTGCCTCAGATATAATAACATGGTGAGCCTCTCGGCTGTGAGCCGTTGTACCCCAAAATATGAGGAGGAAAAAAATAACTTTACGGAATATTTCAATTCTGCCATCGCTCTTGGCAAAGCCGAGCCTGTGACGGACGATGTAGAAAAGATTGAGGCTTTACGACTGATATGCAAACGTTTTTTGCCAAAATATATGGAGTATTTCAATCAGGCAGTCACCAGAAGCCTCGACAGGACTAATGTAATCAGAATTACCCTGACAGAGCCTCCTGTGGGTAAGTGCAAGCCGTGATGGGGCTGTATCCCGACGTAGATCTTCATCCGAATTCCGAAATTAGAGTTGCGTGATTTACTTGTGCGGGCAGGAAATAAGTGTTATCTTTGCAATCACGATGAGCGGCGCTTGATGTCCTGCCAGCCGAGGTGTCGGTATATTATTTGCCCGGGTGAGGCATAAAGTTAGTATATGTCGGGTGGGTAACTATTGGGCACCGTACAGATGATTGAGTTCACTCTATTTCGCCTAATTAAATAATACAAAATGTGGTTATTAGATACATTCAGGCATAACCCTGCATTGGCCGTGTTTCTTACAATCGGTCTTGGTTTTCTGCTCGGACGCATCAAATTCAAAGGATTCTCTCTCGGCACAGTCACATCCGTGCTGATAGTGGGGGTGCTTGTGGGGCAGATGGATATCAATGTCGGTGGCCCGTTGAAGACATTCTCATTCATGCTCTTTCTTTTCTGTATCGGATATAGCGTGGGTCCACAGTTCTTCAAGTCAATGAAAGGCGAGGGGCTGAAAGAGGTGCTCTTTGCTGTGGTGATGTGTGCGATGATACTGGTGATGTCATGGGGCGTGGCCTTGTGGCTTGGTCTCGATCCGGGGCAGGCAGCGGGAATGATGGCCGGGGCATCGACAGCTTCTCCTGTTGTCGGAGCTGCGGAGGATACGATCGCGACCCTCCCGGATGCGCCTGACAAGATTGAAGCCATGACAGCCTCCATACCCGTATGCTATGCCATGACCTACGTATTCGGTACGCTCGGGGCAGTATGGCTCATCGGTTATATCGGCCCATGGATGATGGGCGGACTTGACAAGGTGAAACGTATGACCCATGAGTATGAAAGCACCGTATCGCAGGGCGGCGTATCTGACGATCCGGCATTTTTCGATGCCTGCCGTCCGGTGGCGTTCAGGGCATTTAAAATCAACGGCACATGGATGAATACACCTCGCACAGTAGATGATATACAGACACACTTCGAGGAGGGGGGACGTCGTCTGCTGGTCGAACGCATCAAGTCTGCCGACGGCACATTGAGTGACGCGACAAAGGATTCAGTAGTAAGTCCAGGAGATGTAATCGTGGTATCCGGCCGCAGGGAATTCATTGTCGGCGACAATACATGGCTGGGTGAGGAAGTTGCCGGCATAGGCATACTTACATTCCCGGTAGAGGATGTCGAGGTGACCGTGAGCAAGGCTCATACAGGTGTCGCTGTGCCCGAACTTGTGGATAGTGACTACATGTATGGTGTGGAGATAAAACGTATACGTCGCGACGGACGCATTATCATCCCTGCCAAAGATGTCAGGATCAATGCCGGAGATGTGCTGGAGCTCGTAGGCCGCAAGAAATATTTAGATAAGGCGTCGGCTAACCTTGGTTACGCAGACAAGCCCACGCTGGCTACAGATTTCGTGTTTGTAGGCCTGGGAGTGCTGCTCGGCGGACTGCTTGGTTGCCTGGCGGTGAAAATAGGGAATGTATCGGTGAGTCTAGGCACCAGTGGCGGTGCGCTGGTGATGGGTCTTGTACTTGGTTGGCTGCGGTCAAAGCGTCCGGTCTACGGCGCCATACCAAAAGCATCACTCTGGGTGTTCAATAATCTCGGTCTTAACCTCTATATCGCCGTAATTGGTATCGCATCAGGTCCCACGTTTGTGGATTCATTCATGGCCGTAGGTCCAAAAATCTTCATAGGAGGCCTGATAGTGACCTTGGTGCCATTGTTTATAGGGCTGTGGCTGAGCTATAAAGTATTCAAATTTCATCCGGCTATAGCTTTGGGATGCTGTGCCGGAGCCAGAAAGACAACTGCCGGCCTCGGAGCCATCCAGGAGCGTCTCGGCAGCACAGTCCCCGCCATCGGGTATACGATCACTTACGCCGTATCGAATACAGTGCTGATCATCTTCGGCATAGTGCTCGTGCTATTGCTGGGGTAGTCGTGATAATCAGGTAAAGCCTGATGAGAATGTCAGGCCGCTTGCCTAAACTTTTCATTCCATATATGTGTTAGTGTATTAAAGCACACAAAACAAGGAATATGGAATCGAATAACCCCAGAACAGTAGCTGATCAGGTAGTGGAAATGATAGCAGATGCAGGTGTAAAGCACCTTTATGCTATTACCGGAGACAGCCTTAATGATGTGAATGATGCCGTAAGGCGCAATGGCAAGATAGAGTGGATACACGTAAGACATGAGGAAACGGGCGCGTTTGCAGCCGGAGCCGAGGCAATGCTGACAGGAAGACTCGCTTGCTGCGCAGGCAGTAGCGGTCCCGGTCATGTACATCTGCTCAATGGTCTGTATGATGACAATCGATCCAATTATTCACCCGTACTTGCCATAGCCTCTACATGTGACAGCAATCAGTTTGGGACACAATATTTTCAAGAGACCGATACTACTCGTCTGTTTGATGATTGCAGCGTATATAACCAGGTGGCCAATACTACGGCTCAGGCACCCCGTATGTTACAGGCGGCCATGCAATATGCAATCGAAAAGAAGGCGGTAGGAGTATTCGGGCTTCCAGGAGATCTCACCCAGCGACCGGCGGAGGAAATCCCGACATCACGTCGCCCATCCCCATCTCCGCGTCCTATCGCCCCGGATGAAGAAGAAATAAAAAAGCTTGCGACCGCAATTAATATGGCCGGTAAGGTGACAATATATTGCGGTATAGGTGCAGAGGCAGCGATGCCTGAGGTAATGGCGCTCGCCAGGAAGATCAATGCCCCTGTCGGATCAACAGTGAAGGCAAAGTTTATGGTGCAACCAGATAATGAGAATTATGTGGGCACAACAGGTCTGGCAGGATTTGCCTCATGCTTCCGGGCCATGCACGATGCTGAGGTATTGCTGCTTGTCGGCACCGATTTCCCGTTCTCACCCTTCATGCCGGATAAGAATTTCATCGCCCAGATTGATATACGTCCTGAGACTATAGGGCGGCGTGCCAACGTGCGCCTTGGCATAGCCGGAGATTCCGCGCTGGCTTTGCGACAGCTGCTACCACTTGTAGAACCTAATAATGACACAGCTTTTCTTCACTCGATGCTCAAGGCATTTGAGATAGAGCAGAAGCTCGAAAGAGAGGCTCACATAGAGCATCCCGGTACAAAAAATCTGATACGACCGGAATATGTCACTGACATGCTCGACCGCTTGGCCGCCGATGACGCTGTGATCACTGTGGACACCGGCATGAATGTGTCATGGACATCTCACTTCCTTAACAACAGATCCGGTAAAAGAAATCTTATAGGGTCGTTCAACCATGGGTCAATGGCCAATGCGATGCCTCAGGCCATAGGTTGTCAGCTTGCAGCTCCCGATCGTCAGGTGATAGGATTCTGTGGTGACGGCGGACTGATGATGCTTGTCGGAGATCTGATGACCATCGTGCAATACAATCTGCCCGTGAAACTGATCGTAATGGATAACCGTGCGTTAGGAATGGTGAAACTGGAGATGGAGTCAGCCGGATTACCCGATTGGCAGACTGATCTGGTGAATCCGGATTTCGCCGCGCTCGCAAAGGTAATGGGATTCCCGACGGCAGAGACAGTGGAGGATCCGGCAGATCTGGAAGATGCCATGAGACGTGTGCTGACAGCCGATGGTCCGGCACTGCTATCAGTCAAGACAGATCCCAATGCCTTGAGTATGCCACCTAAGGTAAGCCTCAGTCAGGCATCGGATTTTGCCGAGGCGATGATCAAGCTACTCTCGATAGGACGTGGCAAGGAGATGATAGCCGCCATAAAATCGGCTCTGTGACCACATGCTTATTACGAACAAAAAGACAATTGATTTGACATTATGGAGTATATTACAGAAAAAGACAGAATTTATGCCAGCGATGCCGACGGTAATGTCATCGCAGAGGTCACATTCCCGACAGTAGACGGAGTGTCAACTATCGACCACACATTTGTAGATCCGTCGCTCAGAGGGCAGGGAGTGGCAGGAGAGCTTGTGAAACTTGCGGCCGACAGGATATTGGAGCAAGGCAATAAGATAGCGGCCACTTGCCCGTATGCGGTGGTATGGTTTGAGCGTCACCCTGAATATCCGGTGATATGCTCGGGCCACATCGCCTGTAAGATCATGAATAGAAGATGACGGGGATGTGTATCAATGTCACGACTGTGATTCCTGTCGTGCCCGGCGGCATTAAGCTTTGAGAAAGCGTGTCTTTTTTACAGGGCGGTTGATGTCGCCGGGTATCAGGCATGACACGGCGTATTTAGATCCGAAATATAGCTTGAGGATAAGCCGGCTCAGGGCAGCTGCGGGGCGGGAGCAATGTGTGTCAAGATAGAATCTCCGCGACTCGCCCTCATAGGCATAAGGTACGGTACTCTGCTTACGCGTACCTTTCTTTTTGTGACTCTGTCCCACCAGATGAATTATCTCGGCTGCCGGTACGGACATAATCTTGTAGCCTCGGTCGGATATGCGTTTGCATAACTCCGTTTCTTCATAATACAGGAAGATCTTATCGCAGAAGCCGCCGACCTCCCTGAATACCTGTGCCGGTATCATCAGGTCAGCCCCAGTGATGTAGCCCACGGCCATGTCTTTATGCCTATAATTGAATTCGTGGCTCCTGCCATATATCAGTCGGCTTAGCCTTCTGGAAGAGGCTATGTCAAGGGAGTCGAAAATACCGGGTAATACCATTCTGAATGAATGTATGGGGTGCATATCGGCATTATAGAGATTGCCACCGCATCCACCGCATCCGGGGTGGGTGTCGAGATAGTCTGACAGGATCTTTACGGCATTATTGATCAGAATGGTATCTGGATTAAGAAAGAATAGATTGCGGCCGGTGGCAATATCAGCACCGGCATTGTTGGCTCTGCCGAAACCTACGTTTTCAGGTAGTTGCAGTAGTTTGACACGTGGATCACCGGAGGATGTGATGGCAGAATTCAGGTCTTCGGTATTGTTGTCGACTACTATGATTTCATAGTCGATACCTTTTACTTTATCGAAGAGCGACGCTATGCAGTCATTGACAAGATGCGAGGTCTTATAGTTTACGATAATAATGCTTACATCCATTGTTTTATAATCTCATCAATTTTATAAAACTGATATGATACTCTTTCAGGGCCTCATATGGCCATTTCCAGTTTTGATATGCGAGCTGACAAAGACCCTGGACAAGTATTAGCCCGAGGATGCCGAGTGTCGTGAACTTTACCACGATGCAAATACCGATCACCACGGCTGTACCCGTGATGATGGATGCGGGAGCAAACGGCACACGATTATTTGAACTTATCAATATGGAGAAGTTGGCGTGGTTATATTCGAGGAACATCACAACGCAATACACTGTGAGTATGTATTTAGGCGGGAGAAAGGCGTTGGATTTAATGAGGCCGAGAATTGTTTCACCCCAAAATATGAATACAACACTACCTGCAATGAACAGTAGGTAATATATTTTCATACCTTTTGAGAATGTGGCCAGTAATTCCGGCACTTTGCCTTTGGCTCTGAGAGATGCCAGTTTAGGCTGAAGGATCTGTACGTATGTGCAGGCGACCGTGCCCAGGATGGTGGTAAGCTGTACCATGAGCCCATAGGACGCGAATTCCGGCAGAGACAGAAACAGCCCTGCGATAAACATGCTCAACCTGAGTATGGCGTATGCCCCGATACTCATCACGGCGGTGCGTTTGGCGTTGTACCATAGCTTGCGGAATATGTTGTAAATGATCTTCCGGTCATTGGCTATGTGTCTGGCGAGCTCCTGTTTCAGAGCTGGCGTATAGAAGTAGCGATGGGCGAGCCATCGGCCGGCAAACGGTGCTATCAGTTGTCCCAACGCCACACTCATGAGTCCGAATCCCATATACAGGCATCCTATCACAATCATCAGATACAGGGATTTGTGGGCTATGATCGTAAATTTCTGTTCCTTGATCAGCCCGGCTCCAATTAGCATTGATGAGTAATACGTAAAATAAACCTGAAAGAAAATACCTGACGAATAAATAATCCATGTGGGAATACAGTCGGGCACGGCTGAGAAGGAATCCGTGACTTTGTAGACATAAGGCGTGCCGACACCCAGCAGCAGGATGACTGAAAGTATTGACAGCACGCCGTAAATATGCTTGGCGCTTGCCAGTACATATTTCAGCAGGTGGTAGTTGATCTTGTCACCGGTCTCGGCGATACCTTCATGCTGAATATCCTTGGCACCGGAGAAAATATATGAGAAGTTTCTTGCAAATTGCGGTGCGAAGCCCAGGTCAACCAGCGCGACAATACCTGTGATGGTGATAAAGATATAGTTGAGTCCTATCTCATCGGCAGTGAGGCGGTTGAGGATAAACGGTAGAGTGATTACCCCGACTCCCATCGACAGGAATTGGGCAATATATCCCCACACGACATCTTTTTTATTTACATCTATATCCTTCATCAATTATTGCAAGTGATACGGCATCAGGATTAACAAGGTAGGTCAGATTTTTCAATAACTGATGCAAAGGTACGAAAAAATTGTATCATATTCCGGTGTATGATAATTAAAAAGCGATCTTCCCGATGGGGAAGACCGCTTTTTTACTGTAATTTTACTGTAATGAATTTCGGTTATGCAGGGTAGGTGTGTCGCTATTCCTGAGCCATACGGCTTGTAATAGTGGTTGTTGTGGTGCCTGACGGAATCTGGTCAGCACTTGCCACCACTACAATAGGATAAGAGAGGACACCTTGTGCGATTGACTTGTCGACAGCGAGTACCGTGCATGTGATACCGAGCTGATATTTACCAACGGGAGTATCTGCATCAGTGATATTGTATGCAGGATAGGGCTGGAAGAATGATGTGCCGAAGTAGTAGCCATCGATAAAGTATCTTACATTGGTGATGGCAGCGCCCTTGGATGCGTCATTGTTCTTTACATTTACAGCCGTGATATCAAGCGTATCACCTTGCACGACATATATTGTGCCATTGACTATTGTGGCATTATCGACATCGACCGTGATATCCACATTGGGGAGATCGTCATCATCGCTGCATGATACGAAGGATACAGCCATCAAAGGCAGCACTGCAAATAAGATGGAGTAAATAAACTTTTTCATAACTTACCGTAATTGTGTGTTTTATTAGAAAAAAATGTTAGTTGAATCGTCTGTTTCTCTTTAATGGGTTATCGTCCGTATCCGGAAGTCATAACCAGAATGTCTTGTCTTTTGATTTCACTTATTACAACAAAAGGAGAGGCGAAATGGTTCGCCTCTCCGTCATAAATATTTATCAGGAATACTATTTACCGTCAATATCCTTCAGCAGCACCTCCACAGCCTTGTGCAGCTGCTGATCCTCGCCGGTCACAACGATCTCAGGATCGTTGTTGACCAGCACATCCGGCTCCAGCTGAGTGTTCTCGAGGTAATTGCCCTCGGCTGTGCGGTATCCGATAACGGGAATACCGAAATACATGAGCGGATCCTGCAGATCAACCCAGTTGACAGAAGTCATGGTGCCGGCCACAGGCATTCCCACCAGTTTGCCGATACCACGGTTGCGGTATACCCAGGGAGTGCCGTGGGCATTGGAGTAGCAGGCCTCGTTCATTACCATCACCGACGGCTTGTTCCAGCGGCGCGACGGCATATCACATGACTTCACACCCCTGATTTCCTGAGTGAGGTATTTGTCGCCGGTGAGCAGCACCTCGACATCTTCGTGCAGACGGCCTCCGCCGTTGTAACGGATATCCACGACCACACCCTCGCGGTCGTTGTATTTGCCAAGCAGGTCTGAATATACTTCGCGGAAAGAAGCATCATTCATCGACCGGATGTGTACGTAACCCAGACGGCCGTTGCTCCATTTGTCCACATCGGCTGCACGGGCATCGATCCAGCGCTGGTAGAGCAGCTCGTTGAAGGCAGCCGTGCTGACAGGCTTGATCACCTCTTCCCATCGGTCTCCGCCGGCGGGGTCATATATCGAGACAAGAGTCTTATGTCCGGCCTTGTCGGTGAGCAATGTCGAGAAGTCGGTATCATGGGAGATTTCCTCACCATTTATCTTCTCCACCACCATGCCGGATTTCAGTCTGGATTCGGCATTGTCAAACGGTGACATCTTCACCACCTCGGCGACTTTCATGCCCTGACCATCGTAGGTGAGGTCATAGATGAGGCCCAGCGAGGCTGTGCGGTCATTGTTGACCGACGCGTATGAAGACGCACCTGATCCGGTGTGGCTGACGTTGAGCTCACCCAACATCTCGCTAAGCATTTCGCTGAAGTCGTGGTTGTTGGTGATATGCGGCAGGAATTTACGGTAGTGTGAGGTTAGAGCGGGCCAGTCGACACCGTGCATACCTTTGTCGTAGAATCTCTCGGCCTCCTCACGTGTCACGAAGTCAAACATATACTCACGTTCTCCCACCGGGTCTATTGTCTGTGTGCCTTTGTAGGTGATCGGAGTCAGCTTCTTTGTGGCCGGTGCGAACGATTGCATTGCCGAACCAAAGATAAACAGCTTCTTGCCATCGGCAGATGCCTCGAAGGCGCGTAACGACGAAGGAATCGATTTGGATGATGAGATAGAGCGGTCGCGCATGTCGAGCTCCCACAGGGTGTTATCCGATCCGTCACCGGTTGTGATGAAGAAGAGTGTCTTGCCGTCGGCTGTGACTATAGCGTCACGCAGGTCGGCTGAGAAAGGAGTGAGACGGATTATGCGGTCGGATATACCATCAAGATCCACTTTGGTAGAGTCGGATTTGGTCTCCTTCTTTTTCTTATCCTTTTTGTCCTTGCTGTCGCTCGACTCGTCACTGTCGTCATCTTTCTTATTTTTCTTTGCTTCAGCAGCGAGTTCGGCGTCCTCTTTAGACATCATGTATTCGTCGAAAGCCTCCTGGTTGAGGAATACCATAAGTACGTCCATCATTGAGCCCCATGAGGCATGGTTGCGCATACCGTAGTGCTCTGATCCGTATATGATGGCGTTGCCGTCGGCTGTGAATCTGGGGCTTTCGTCAAAATATCCGCTTTGTGTGATATTGGTGAGCTCGCCGGTGGCGACATTGAGCAGGGCTATGTCGGTGTAAGGATCGCGGTTAGTGATCTCGAGAGTGATGTAATCCGATTTCGGGCTCCAGCTGTAGTTGAATTCACCGTTTCGTGCCTTATATGTAGAACCGTCGGTGAGTTCGCGCACTTTCTTGCTGTCAGTATCCATTACGGCCAGCTTGTTGCGGTCGAGAATGAAAGCGAGTTGCTTACCGTCAGGCGACATCTTGGGCACGGTGCGTTCGTGTCCGTCGTTCTTAAAGAGCGCTTCCTCATTTATTATTGTGGCATTGGAGAAGTTAGGATCATCTTCTCGGGCCATCGTGGCCTTATAGATGTTGTATTTGCCGTCACGCTCAGAGGTGTAGATCAGGCTCTTTGAGTCGTGACCCCAGCTTACCCATTTCTCAGCCTCGGGAGTATTTGTAATCTGTTTGGTAGTGGCATAGTCTACTGACGTTACGAATATGTCGCCTCGGGAGATGAACGCGACGCTTTTACCGTCAGGCGACACCGACATCTCGGTGGGGCGGGATACTGATATTTTGTAGGGCTCGTCGACAAGGTCGTTGACTATGTCGATTTTTACTTTGGCAGGTTTGCCGCCGGGAGTCTGGGTATAGATTTCTCCATCGTAGGTGTAGCAGAGAGTACCGGCATCGCTGGCAGAGAGGAATCTGACGGGGTGAGTCTTGAACGAAGTGACAGGCTTGGCTGACTTGGCATCGGAGAGAGGAGCCTTGTACACGTTGAGGGTGCCTCCCTTGGGCTCGCTGATGAAGAAAAGTTCATCGCCTACCACCACAGGGTCGCGGTCTTCGCCCGGACGGTCGGTGAGGTTGGTATGTTTACCTGTGGCCGGGTCATAGAGCCAGATGTCACAGGTCACGCTTGATGTGTGATGCTTGCGCCATGTATTTTCAAACCCTTTTGCATCCTGATACACCATCTTGCCGGATTTGTCGGGCAGGTAGTCGATCATCTTGGCCGGAGTGCCGAGGATCTGTGTCGCAGCCCCGCCCTTGACGGGTACCTTATATAGCTGAGTGATACGGGAGGTAGGGAACTGCGCGCTCTGTGACGGTGCCTGGATGGCGGCTGAGAATACCACACTCTTGCCATCGGGGGTGAAGGCTTCGGGAATCTCAGACGCTGAGTTGAATGTAAGACGTTTGGGCGCACCACCATCAACGGATATTAAAAAAACATCATTGTTGCCGTGGCGGTCGGTGGCATACGCAATGGTGCGGCTGTCGGGGCTCCAAACCGGACTACCCTCGTAATCTGTTGTCGATGTGAGCCGGGTGGCAGATCCGCCTGCGGCGTCAACTTTCCAGAGATCGCCCTTGTAGGTGAAGACTATCGTCTTGCCGTCGGGAGAAATCTTTGCGTCGCGCATCCACAGCGGTGTCTCGGCCGATGCCGTGACGCATGTGGCCGCAATGGCGGCCATGATCATGATTTTTTTCATTTATATGATAGGTTTGTAAGATGAATTCATAATTGTGAGAGACTATCTGGCGAGAATCAGGGCTGAGACAGGCGGTACCGTAATATTTCGGCTTCTTATCGTACCCATCCCGTCAGGATTGATACGTCCGTCATGGGCGATCATTATCCATTCGTCAGTAGGGATGTTGACGGTGACTGGCCGGTCATTGCCGTTGAACACGAGTTTTATTTCCTGCCATGTATCCCCATTCGCATGGTCGGTGAGTGAGTAACTGATAACGTTGTCGATGTCTACCTTATCGAATTTCAGATGCCGTGCTATATCATCGGCTGAGGTCATGCGGAAGGCCGGATGCTGACGGCGCAGGGATATAAGCTGCCGGAAAAAATCATGCTGGTCGGCATGACTGTGTTTCAGGGCCCAGTCGATTGCATTGACTGAGTCTGGTGACTTATAGGAATTGTAATCACCATTTTTAGTGCGGCACATTTCTTCACCGGACAGAAAAAATGGTGTGCCTTGCGATGTAAACACTATGGTGTGGGCCAGCCGCGCCGCACGTTTTCGTTGCTGCTCGGAGGCCTCAGGCATGGATAGGGCGAGTCTGTCGGATAGTGTCAGACCATCGTGGCATGACACATAGTTGATTATTTGTTGAGGAGAAGAGGCGTACGCGATTTTTGAGTTCTTGCCTTTAGTGTAATCTACCTGCGGATGAGGTGTAGATGCGACTATACCGATTTTGACGGTCTCTTCGTATCCGTGATTTCCACAGATGAATCCTCCGTCGTAGGTATCCCAGAGGCTACCTTTGACAGCATCGCGCAGATCATCGGAAAAGACAGCGATACCATGCATCGCGGATACATTTTCCTTAAAGGCAAGCTGATCGCGGGGCATCGGAGAGTCACCTGCGGTCCACCCTTCGCCATATATTATAACGTTAGGATTCAGCTTATGTAGCTCTGCTGAGATACAGTTCATAGTAGCGATGTCATGAATAGCCATCAGATCAAATCTGAAACCATCGATATGAAATTCCTTTACCCAGTACTTCACCGAGTTGACTATGAAGTTGCGCATCTGTTGACGCTCTGACGCGGTCTCGTTGCCGCAGCCCGAGGCGTTGGATAGGGTGCCGTCGGGGCGCTGCCTGAAATAGTATCCGGGAGCGGTGAGGTTGAAGTTGGAGCGGACTGCATCGGCAGTATGGTTGTATACGACATCCATCACGATACCTATGCCGTTGTCGTGCAAGGATTTTATCATCTCTTTCATTTCACGGATGCGTGCCGCGGGGGCTGACGGATTGGTGGAGTAAGAGCCCTCTGGCACGTTGTAGTTGAGCGGATCATATCCCCAGTTGTATTGATTGGCAGGCAGATTGGTCTCATCCACTGAGTCGAAGTCGGATGTCGGTAAGAGATGTATGTGGGTCACTCCGAGGTGTTTGAGATGATCTATTCCAGTGCGGTCGCCGGCGGGGGATGAAGTTTCCTGCTCAGTGAAAGCGAGAAATTTGCCTTTGTTGGCTATACCGGACGACGGAGAGATCGAGAAGTCGCGGACGTGTGTCTCATATATCACTGCATCGGTGATTGTGCGTATCGCAGGCCCTTTGTCATTGTTCCATCCTTCGGGATCGGTTTTGGCGAAGTCTATTATAGCGGCTCTCTTGCCGTTGACACCGACAGCTTTGGCCCAGACACCGGGTGTCTCGTCAAGCCATAGTCCGTTATGCTTGATCCTGAATGTATAGAATTTGCCGTAAAGACGATCTGCCACGGCCGTGCGCCATATTCCCCTGTCATATTTTTCCATGGGTAATGTCATGAATGGGGGCGTGTTGCGGCCTGTATTGTATAGAAACACCTCCACAGCCTCGGCTTCGGGGCTCCACAGGGCAAAATGAGTGCCGGTGCTGTCTACGCTAAGCTCCAGATCCGAGTCATCGTAGTCAGGAAAGTCAGAATAAGAATAGTATCGAAGATGTGATTTCGTATGGCCTGACCATAAGCGTGCGGTGGCAATAACGGCGTCAGTGATTTTTTTAAACAAAGACATTGCAAGTGTAAGCGATATGTATCAGCTTGCGATGATGTTTAGTCAAATATTGAAAATACGTTAGACGTGATTCTATAATTTTAAAAAAAAGTGGAGACAGCCAGACGGTGAGATGAAATTATTTCACCACGATTTTTACGCTGAGGTTGGCGACACGTACGATATAGTATCCAGCGGGAAGCTCGACGTAAGTAGACCCCGGATTGGCATTGAACTGCTTCACTACCTGACCGGTGATGGCATACACAGCCACGTGACGAGGCTGATCGCCGGGAATTTCGATATTTACGCCTCCGGGCTGTGCCTTAACCTGAGGGGTATCCTGCACGGAGGTAACCTGACCAGGGGCGGTGCTCTCGGCAGAAATTATCTCGATAGGTGCAGCGATCGCAGCTGCTGCTATGAATATGCTGAATATCTGTTTGTTGAGTTTCATCGCTGACTGTCAATTATTAGTTTGATGCAAAGTTACGGATTATTTGGTGGATTTGCAAGTGCATCAACTGATTTTTTTACTGATTATTGTGCGACGTTGATAAAAACTAATGATAATTTTATCTTTTTTTAATATGGCAATCCCCTGAACAAGCTGTGCACGTTAGCCTCAGATGCACTCTTGCTCAGGGGAACACTCTATATAGTGAGTAGTGATTATTTCTTCACTTTTTTAGCTTTAGTGGCTTTGGCTGGCTTAGCGCCTTTGTGGTGATTTCCGTCTTTACAATTGGCTGATGTGCAGTTGTCGGACTTAGTGCAGTTTTGTGATG
>CAZBWZ010000012.1:0-18652 GCA_964495725.1 uncultured Bacteroides sp. | reverse complement strand
CCGTCTTTACAATTGGCTGATGTGCAGTTGTCGGACTTAGTGCAGTTTTGTGATGTAGCGTTGCAATTCTGCTTGTCACAATTGTCAGATGTGCACTGAGCGGCGTTGTCACAATTGTCAGATTTGCACTGAGCGGCGTTGTCACAGTTACCGGCCTGCTTGTCACAATTGGCCTTGGGTGCAGGCATGAGGTTGTTGACTACATTGTCGGGCATCGCCTGGATGTTGGCCATGAACATATCAAACTGCTCTGGGGTGAGAATCTCCTTAACCTTTGCTACGTATTCCACTCCGGGCATCACACCTAAAGGTTTACCTGTGCCACGGCCACCTTTGATGATTCTGCCATGACCTATGGGAGCACGCTGGGCTACAGTCCTGGCTGAGTCAGGGTTGACTGATATGGCATGGACTTTATTCATCTGAGGAGTGCGGATAGCTGCGTGGAGCGAGTCGATACGTGTCTGCTGGGGAAGGTCGAGGAGGACGCCCTCGAAAGCATAGTCTGTGAAAGTCTGAGGAGTGTACATTTTATTCTGGGGAGCCTGTTGCTGGGCAGAAGCCATGAACCCTAAAGAGGCAATGGCTGCGATAGCGAGTGTCAAAATTTTCTTTTTCATAATGTAGTTTATATTTTGATTTTTTTCTTGAATTACATAATATAATATTACGTTCTCTTATGTATATGACAAAAATCTTTATAAAAGGTTTATGCCACATTATATAAATATTGTTAAGCATATTCATAAATTACTATGTTAAATCACTGCGGATGAGTTTAAATAATATCATATTTCAATAATTTCAGTCTTATTGGTATCTTCTTGCCACGCCGAATTTGTAGATGGCGGGATTATTTGATAATTTTGGCGTTGAATAATACAAGACTGAAATAAATTATGTTTACGGATAATTGGCTTATGATGCATAATAGTTTCAAATATATAGTGAGACTACAATTTCTTTTGATAGCTCTTTTGTTACCGTTATTACATAAGGGCGCCCCAGTAATAGATGTTTCAACTCTTGATACCCTCGCTACAGAGATAAGTATCCCACCTTGTGAAACGATAAACTCCTTCGGGGGCAAAGGCTTTAATAATTTACGCAGCATTACATTCAATGGAATAGATTACCTTCCTCCATATACATTCAGGGGCCTTCCCAATCTTGAGGAAGTGATTTTCAATGGCGATAACCTCGTGATTGGCGGGGCACAATTCTTTGATATGCCCAGATTGAGACGGGTAGTGTTCAATGGTAATAATTTTTTGATCAACGGTAGCACCATGGTAGGCCGTTCACCCGATTTCGAGACATTTGAAATTAACGGAGTGATAGCAGTTACAGAGATGTGGGACCCTGTGGAGTGCCCGCTGTTTACAGATTATTCAGGTGATTATGACGTGTTGTATTGTGATAACAGCAAGCTCATGCACCCGTCTGACCCCGACAGTGTCTGCAAGAAAAGAAATTATGCCGATACGTTCAGAAAACAATTGGCTCAGATTACAGAAATCTTTGAGAAATGCGACAGCAATCCTAATATGGCAGGCCAATTCATGTTTTTGCATCCACTTGCCTTGGAGTACGCCGCCGCCTTTGACGTAGATACCACTGCATACGTGGTCGCCCGTAACAAAGCACGTGAGAACGAATATTTCTGGACACAAATAGAAGTATTGCAACATTCACCGGAGTATGCGTCTGATACTCTTGATTATACATTCAGATACGCTTTGCCCTCCGACAGTCTGCTACAGGTATCCCGAGAGAGGTTTAATCTCGACAGCATAGCCGGAAACGGAGATGATATCAGCCGTATCAAGAATCTCACATACTGGGTGCACAACAACATACTGCATGACGGTAGTTCTGACAATCCATCAGTGCGTCTTACACTCCCCGAAATCTATGATGTGTGCAAGATCGAAAACAGGGGAGTGAATTGCAGGATGCTTGCAATAGCTCTGGCCGAGGCACTGATGGCCGAAGGTATAGTGGCACGCTATCTAACCTGCCAGTCAAAGAAATGGGATACCGATCAAGACTGTCATGTGATATGTGTGGCCTGGTCATCATCACAGAACAAATGGGTGTGGTGCGATCCCACCTTTGCCGCGTTTGTCTATGATGAGAACGGATTGATGCTACATCCGGGCGAGGTAAGGGAACGCATAATAAATAATCAGTATATAGCCATCAATGAGGACGCCAACTGGAACAATAAGGAAGAATATAATAAAGAGGAATATATCGATGATTACATGGCAAAGAATCTATATCACATATCGGCAAATCTAAATAATGTGCCGGCTCCGGAGGGATATCCATATAATCACAATCCGGTATTTGTGACTCTATCACCTGTTATCGGCACCTATAAGGGCTCGCAATTTATCACGACAGAGCCTCAGAAATTCTGGGCTGCCCCGTAGACTCAAAAGTAAACAGGGATGACAGGATACGTAAATATCAGATATGTTTTCGGGGATAAATTCCAGATTTATTTAACCTCTTGACTAAATTAAAACCATTAAAAAATTCTAATTATTTTCGTAATGATTGGAGATTACGTAGTTATTTAGTATTATTGTGGCAATAATATATAAATAAATTTTTTCTCAAAGTTATGAAAAAGAAGTCAATATTGCTTCTGATGGGAGCTCTTGCCATCTCTTCGTTATCCTTTAACGCGGATGCCCAGGGATTGGGCGGTCTCATCAAGAAAGGTAGTAAGGTAGCAGAGAAGGTGACATCCAAAACCACTCAGGTAAAGGAAAGCGCAAAGTCTGCTGCAGCAGTAAAGCTTGAAAATGGGATATCGGTAATCAATCCGATGTCGGAGTTTATCGAGATCACGCCTATAGGTCTGTACGGGGTATCAAAAAGCGAGAACTATGGAGACGCGTATCTTGTACTGAAAGCAGAGGTCAAGATACCTAAACAATCAGCCGCATTTGGCAGCAGCATAAAGAATCAGAAGATGATCGCCGCCGACAGTGGCGGCCATATTTATAATATTGATGCAAGCGGAGCATTCCGTTATGATATGGTCGAGGGTATGCCAGTGATTGTGAAGATTGACGACCCCGTTGCCATGTTTATTGATATTCCCAAAAGTGTCACTGAAATGCAGGTGGTAAAATTCGGAGTAAACATAGACGCATATCATCAGGATAATATCACTTTAAAAAATGTACCGATATTCTGGGACGAATATCCCGAATAGCGCAGGTTGACTCACTTTCTTATGACGGACACAGATGCATTGTTGCAGCTGTGTCCGTCATAAGATTTATTTTTTGTATTTTTGTCATCCATTTTACGATAGTGCAGACATGTCTTATTCAATTAATGATATTCATGAATTAAGTATTCATAGTTAAAAAGAAAAGACGAATAAACTAACCAGGCATACAGAATGATAGAGTACATTACAGGTAAGGTGGCCGCGCTTAATCCGGCGCAGGCTGTGGTGGAGACGAGTGCGGGTATAGGCTATATGCTCAATATTTCGTTGCAGACATATACTGAGCTTGAGGGCAAACAGGAGGCCCGGCTGCTGGTGCATGAGGTGATACGTGAAGACGCCATCACTCTGTACGGGTTTATAAGCAGCGCCGAGCGCGAGATGTTCAGGGCGCTGATAGGTGTCTCTGGAGTAGGAGCTGCAACGGCGTGTGTTATATTGTCATCCATGGCTCTGGGCGAGCTCCAGCAGATAATCACGAGCGGTGACGACGCGCGACTCAAGAAGGTGAAGGGCATAGGACAGAAGACAGCCCAGAGAATAATAGTGGATCTGCGCGACAAGATAAAGATTGATGCCGCAGCAGCCGAAGAGATGTTTGCCGCTCCACAGTCGGCTGAGATATACGAAGAGGCACTTGCCGCCCTCTTGATGCTCGGATTCCAGAAGGCTCCGAGCCAGAAGGTGCTTAAGAAAATCATCGAGACAGATCCTGCGATCAAACTGGAGACGGCGATCAAAAAGGCCCTGTCTATGTTGTAGCATATCACACACAGATTGTTACAGGCAATAGCGAGGTGAAAGATTGATGTAGGGGCTGTATGGAAATCATGCACGGATTAATGTGCGGTAGTAATATAATAAAAAAGGATGCCGATTCGTTATTATAGACGATGTATCCCGGTAGGGCATCCTGATATGAAAAAACTACGAATCCGGCATATATTCACGGTCGCATTCATCTTGACAGCGGCCGCTATAGTGTTGCCGTTGCTCACCCTCGGGGGCAGCAGCGGCCAAACACCGTTGTCGCCGGTGACCGTGACACCCCCCCCTCCGGCCGCCTATCCTCCGCCTCCTCCCCTGTCCTCGGGAGACTCTGTGATCCTGCCTATGCCCATCGGGTCCACGGTGCCCAGAAACTATGAGGAACTCGCAGCCGATGAGTTGGCTTACGACCTGCGCACGCCGTCGAATATCAAGACCGAGGCAGAATACGATCCGACCACAGGATGCTATGTGGTGCGCACCAAGGTGGGGGATATGCAGATAGCCACACCGTTTGTGCTCAGCGAGAAACAATACAACGACTGGCAGCTCCGCCGGTCATTGCAGGAGTATTATCGCGAGCGCAATCTCGCGCTGGTCACCGAGGGAGAGAAAGACCCGTTCAACGTGCTCGATATGAATTTCGCTCTCGGACCGCTCGAAAAGATATTCGGGCCCGGCGGAGTGAGTCTGCGCACCCAGGGCTCAGTGCAGATCAACACCGGTATCAAGAGCAACAAGACAGACAACCCGTCACTGTCGCTCTCGGCGCGCCGCAAGACATATTTCGACTTTGACCAGAAGATACAGGCTACAATCTCGGCCAGTGTCGGCAACAGGTTGAAGTTCAATATGTCATACAACACTGATGCGACATTTGACTTCGATAGCAAGAATCTTAAGCTTGCATACGAAGGCGAGGAGGATGATATAGTGAAGAGCATCGAGGCCGGTAATGTGTCGATGACCACGGGATCATCTCTCATGCGCGGAGGTACCGCGCTATTCGGTATCAAGAGCAAACTGCAGTTTGGCAAACTCACGGCTACCGCACTGGTGTCACAGCAGAATTCAGAGTCGAAATCGGTTTCATCAAAGGGTGGGGCGCAGACCACTGATTTCACGATCAACGCTGACGAATACGACCAGAACCGTCACTTCTTTCTGGCACATTATTTCCGCGACCACTATGATCAGTTTGCGTCGCGTCTGCCATACGTGGCCTCCGGCATCAACATCACACGTATCGAGGTGTGGATCACCAATAAGAGCGGTAAGTATGAAGAAAACCGTAACCTGGTGGGATTTATAGATATAGGTGAGGACAGCCATCTGGCCAATGAATACTGGGCCGTGGATCGCTCGGTGCCGGTGCCCTCCAACTCAAGCAACGACCTGCTCGCACAGATAAAGACCAAATATCCCGATGCACGAAATATCAGTCAGGTGACCCAGACTCTGGAGCCCCTGGCCGCTTTCGGTATCACGGGTGGCCGCGACTACGAAAAAATCGAGAGTGCCCGATTGCTCTCAAAGAGCGAGTACACCCTCAATTCCACATTAGGCTATATATCGCTTAAGAGCGCTATCAACAGCGACGAGGTACTTGCCGTTGCCTACCAGTATACCTACAACGGACAGGTATATCAGGTAGGAGAATTTTCATCGGACATCACCACCACCGATCAGAGCCTGTACGTGAAGATGCTGAAGGGCACCACAATATCCACAAAATTGCCCACATGGCACCTGATGATGAAAAACGTCTACAGCCTCGGAGGCTATCAGGTGCAGAGAAACAAATTCAAGCTAAATATCAAGTATCTGAGTGACACTACCGGCACAGCGATCAACTATCTGCCTGTACCGGGCCTGAATGACAAGAGCCTGCTGCAGGTGATGAATCTCGACCGCATTGACTCCAATCAGGACTCCAATCCCGATGGATTCTTCGACTTTGTCGACGGCTACACGATATATCCCGCTACCGGCAAGGTCGTGTTTCCGGTTGTAGAGCCTTTCGGTGAGCACCTCGCACGCCAGATAGGTGACGAGACACTCGCCCGGCAGTATGTATATCAGGAGCTATACGACTCCACCCTCATTGTGGCACGTCAGTTTGCCGACAAAAACAAATTCATCCTCACCGGTGAATACCAATCGTCGTCAGGATCGCAGATACGCCTCAACGCGATGAACGTGCCCAGAGGGTCGGTGATAGTGACGGCCGGCGGACGTACCCTGACCGAGAACAGCGACTATACCGTGGACTATGCCATGGGTATAGTGACGATCACCAACCAGAGCATCATCGATTCCGGACAAAATATCAGTGTCTCTCTGGAGAATCAGTCGATGTTCTCGATGCAACGCAAGACACTGCTCGGTCTTGATCTGCAATACCAGTTCAACAAAGACTTCAATATTGGCGGTACACTCCTTCACTTTTCAGAGAAGGCCCTCACCGAGAAGGTTGACATCGGCAACGAGACCGTCAACAACACCATGTTGGGCCTCAACCTTAGCTACAACAAGGAATTTATGTGGCTCACCAACTGGCTTAACAAAATTCCCACTGTAAATGCCACGGCTCCGTCGCGTATAAGCGTACTCGCGGAGTATGCCAAGCTGTTGCCACATCATCAGAAATCCGGATCAAACAAGGGATCGTCATATCTCGACGACTTTGAGTACACCCAGACCGGAATAGACCTGCGGTCGCCATACGGGTGGTTCCTTGCCTCCACGCCCTACGATGATTCCAAGGATGCCCTATTCCCGGAGGCCGCCCTCATCAATAATGTCGATTATGGTAAGAACAGAGCGTTGCTCAACTGGTATTATATCGACAGGATGTTTACCCAGCGCAATTCATCATTGGCACCAGGGTATATAAAGAGCGACCTAGACATGTTGTCCAATCCATACATCCGTGAGGTGAAGGTCAACGAGATATTCCCCGGTCGTGAGCTCACCTATGGTGAGTCGTCGATAATCCAGACGCTCAACCTGTCGTTTTATCCGACAGAGCGCGGTCCCTATAACCTTGACGCCGACAATATCGATGATCAGGGCGCGTTGCTCAATCCCGAGAAGCGTTGGGGCGGTATCATGCGCAGGATTGACAATACCAACTTCGAGCAGAGCAATATCGAGTATGTGCAGTTCTGGCTCTTGAATCCGTTCCTTGACCCGGAGAATCCCAACTATGAAGGTGGTGATCTCTATTTCAACTTCGGCGAGGTATCCGAGGATATACTCAAAGACGGACTGAAAAGTTATGAGAACGGTATCCCGTATGACGGTGTCGATACCTATCTGGCCGAGACCGTCTGGGGGCGCGTATCAAAACAAAACTCGCTTACATATTCGTTTGACAACAACTCCGGCGCACGCCTGGTGCAGGACGTCGGTCTCGACGGTCTGCCTAACGATATGGAGTACGAGAGCCCGTCGTACAAGGAATACCTCGACAAATTGCGTCAGCGACTCACACCGGCTAAGATAGCCGAGATGCAGGCCGATCCGTTCTCTCCGTTCAATGACCCGGCAGGAGACAATTACCATTTCTACCGCGGATATGATTATGACGAAGAGCGTCTGGGCATACTTGAGCGTTACAAGCGATATAACGGTGTGGAAGGCAACTCGCTCTCTCCCGAGGATTCACCCGAGCCTCTGTATCAGAGCTCACGCAGCACTCCTGACGTGGAGGATATCAATCAGGATAACACCCTCAACGAATACGAGCGCTATTTCCAGTATCACGTGTCGCTGCGGCCCGAGGATCTGGTGGTGGGCAAGAATTATATCACAGACAAACAGACCTCGTATCAGGTGACACGCAACGGCAAGACCCTGGAGGTAGAGTGGTATCAGTTCAAGATACCCTTGGATGATTACGAGAAAATCGTAGGTAACATTACCGACTTCTCCACCATACGCTTCGCGCGTATCTTCATGACAGGATTCCGTAAGGTCACCCACTTGAGATTCGCTACGCTCGAGCTGGTGAGAGGCGAGTGGCGTCCCTACGACTTCAACCTCAACAACCGCGGTGATTCTCCGGCCGAAGGTCAGCTCGATATATCCGTAGTGAATATTGAGGAGAACTCACGTCGCGAACCTGTGAATTATGTGCTGCCTCCGGGCGTGACACGTATCTCCGACCCGGGCCAGACCCAGATAGTGCAGCTCAACGAGCAGTCGATGTCACTTAAGGTAAAGGGTCTGCAGGCCGGTGATGCCCGCGGTGTCTACAAAAACACGAGCCTCGACCTGCGTAACTACAACCGTTTGCAGATGTGGGTACATGCCGAGAGTGATATCGATGATGTCACCAATCTGCGAGACGGAGACCTGTCGATCTTCATACGTATGGGATCTGATGTCAAGGCCAACTACTATGAGTACGAGGTGCCCTTGCAGCTCACACCCCACAACAGCTCATATGCAGATACTCCGACCGACCGCCAGATCGTGTGGCCGCTCAGCAACTTCATGGACTTCAACCTGCAGTCACTCGTCAATCTGAAGGTAGAGCGTAACCGCGCCAAGCGTAATGAAGAGGCCGGGGTCAGCTACGCCACACTCTTCACGGCACGCGACCCCGAGAACGAACGCAACCGGATGGCCGTGATGGGTAATCCGTCACTGAGTGATGTCAGGGTGATGCTGGTGGGCATACGCAATAATTCCGCTACGGCCAAAAACGGCACTGTGTGGGTCAACGAGCTTAAGGTTACAGACTTTGCCGAGGAGGGGGGCTGGGCTCTAAATACCAATGTCAATCTGCAGATGTCTGATGTGGTGACTCTCAATGCCGGCGCGCATATCGAGACCGCAGGATTCGGCAGTGTGGACCAGAGCCTCAATCAACGCAGGCTCGACGAGCTGCAGCAGCTCAACTTTGCGGTGCAGGCCGATCTGGGCCGGTTCCTGCCTGAGAAGGCAAAGCTCCGTGCTCCGGTCTACTATTCGGTGTCACGTGAGCGCACCACCTCTAAATACAATCCCCTCGACCAGGATGTGTTGCTCAAAGATGCCCTCGATGCCGCTGCCAACAAGGCTGAGCGTGACTCTATCAACAATTACGCCATAGAGACCACTACCATACAGAATTTCTCATTGTCGGGCATGAATTTCAACGTGCGGAGTGCCAATCCCATGCCATGGGATCCGGCCAACTTCACGGTCAATTTCTCGTTCAGCAAGCAGAATATGCAGGATCCCAACACCGAATATGAGTATACCAATGACTACCGTGGCTCACTGCAATATTCATATACGCCGATGCCCAAACCCTTCAAACCCTTCTCTAAGCTCAAGAGCAAGAATAAGAATGTGAAGTTCCTTAAGGATTGGGAATTCAATTGGTTCCCGACCAGCATCTCATTCCTCTCATCGATGTCGCGATACTATTATGAGCAGCAGACAAGGTCGGAGGTGGATGTCATGTTCCAGCTGCCTGTGTCAGTGAGCAAGAATTTCCTCTGGGACCGCCAGTTCTCACTCACATGGAATCTCACCAAGACGCTATCATTCACATTTAAATCAAATACATCGGCCAGAATTGAGGAGACCGCAGGAGCGGTAAACAAGAGCCTCTATCCCGATAAATACAAGGAGTGGCGTGACACGGTGTGGTCATCTCTCAAGTCACTGGGTACACCATGGGGCTACAACCAGACCGCAACGGCCACATATAAGGCTCCGTTCAGCCGCATACCCGTGCTTGACTTCCTCAACGGCTCCATATCTTATACTGCAACTTACCGGTGGGACAGTGGAGCCACAATAGACGGTGTGAAGCTCGGCAACTCAATAGCCAATCAGGGCAACTGGAACGGTGACGCGCGCATCAACTTCGAGTCGCTGTGGAAGAAGATTCCTTATATCAAGGATGTGGAGCAGAGATTCTCGAACAACAACCGCAAGCAGAAGGACCGCAAGCCCAAACAGTTTGAGCGCAACTTCCAGCTCAAGCAGGATACCACGTTGCTGATCACCCATAACATGCGTGTAAAAAAGGTCAAGGTATCCGCAACTACGCTCGATGGCAAGCCCGTGGTCATAAAATACAGGCAGGTGGATCCCAACAAGGTGGAGATTCTCAACCGTGGCAAGGACAACCTGAAGTTTACAATCATCGAGATTACGAAGGAAGAGAAACCCATGTGGCGGGAAATAGCTGACTACACCACCAGAGTGCTGATCTCGCCCCGTAATATATCGTTGCGTTACCGCACGGGCCATCAGTTGTCGCTGCCTCTGTTCCATCCCAATATCGGCAGCATATTCGGACAGAGCACCAAGTATGGGCCTATGGCTCCGGGTGTCGACTTCGCATTCGGATTCGCCGGCGAAGACTATATCGAGAAAGCTCTCGACCGTAAGTGGCTCATCACTGATGACGGTCAGACATCGCCCGCCGTATGGTCAAACACCAATGAACTGAACCTTGAGGCGAACTTCGAGCTCTTCAAGGGATTCAAGATACAGCTCACGATGAACCGCACCGACAACCGGTCGAAGTCGATGCAGTTTATGTACGCAGGGATGCCTACCACGCTCTCCGGCTCATATACCCGCACGCACTGCGCGATACTTACCGCCCTCAAGTCTTCATCGGCCAAAGACGGATATTATTCCAAGGCCTTCGCCGACATGCTCGATAACATACCTGTCGTGCGCGATCGTTACGAGCAGCTGTATAACGGCATCAATTATCCCGATCAGGGCTTCATAGCCGGCACTCCCAATGCCGGACACCCGTTCAGTCCGGAGGTCGGCACCGTTAGCGCCACTTCCAGCGATGTGCTTATTCCTGCCTTCTTGGCCGCCTACACCGGCTCGGACGCCTCACGAGTTACTCTGGATCCGTTCCCGTCATTCGCGGCAGTGCTCCCCAACTGGCGCATCACATACGACGGCCTCATCAATCTCGGTGACATGAAGCGGTGGTTTCGCTCGTTCCAGCTCTCACACTCATATCAGTGTACCTACAGTGTCGGCTCATACTCATCCTTCCTCAACTGGGTAAGCGCTGACGGCAACAACATGGGATTCACCCTCGATGAGCTCACCGGTCAGCCCATACCGTCATCTCCCTACAACATATCATCAGTGGCAATCAGTGAGAGATTCGCGCCGCTGATAGGTCTGAAGGCCGTGATGCAGAATAATCTTGAGTTCAACGCCGAATACCGCGACCAGCGCACACTGACACTCAACTCCTCGGCCGGACAGGTGGTGGAGGGCACACAGCGGTCGTTTGTGATCGGTGCCGGCTACAAGATTGTGGGCTTTAACACGATTCTCAAGATCAAGGGCTCGCAGCAGGGCGTGAGCAACGACCTCACGGTTAATTTTGACTTCTCGCTGCAGAATAATCAGGCCCTCATACGCCGTATTGAGTCAAATTATACTCAGCCCACCAACGGCACACGCACACTCGGCATCAACTTCACCGCCAATTACGTGTTGTCAAAGAAGGTGACACTCGGTGTCTATTTCGAGCATCAGGTAAACACGCCGCTTGTTACCACAAGCTCTTATCCCACCACCAACACCAACTACGGCCTCAGCCTCAATCTCGCTCTTACACGATGATGCCGCCTTTTTGTTTGGCAGTATGGTGAAAAAGTGATACCTTTGCAATGTCAGATTATTGATAAAAATCAAAGGCTACCTATGGAATATAAAGTCAAGGCTTATAATATCTGGGAAGTAGGGCGGAGGTATGACAATAACGGTCAGCCCCATCAGGAAGATGCCCTGTTTCCGGAATACGGCCGATGTACGTCCGATGACCGGATCTTCGTGCTATGTGATGGCATGGGTGGTCATGACAACGGTGAGGTGGCCTCATCAGTGGTATGCACGGCGTTGCCAAAGTCAGTCATGCGTCAGTTGCGCGCGGGCTCGGGCGACTTCAGGGAGAGTATCTTTGATACTGCCCTCGAAGACGCATATAATGCTCTCGATATCAACGATACCGGGTCGGCTAAGAAGATGGGCACCACCATGGCCTTTCTCTGTCTGTATGACAAGGGATACTTTATGGCTCATATTGGTGATACCCGCATATATCATATCAGGCCGGGCGATGATGAGGGCTCGACCCAGATAATTTTTTCCACTACAGATCATTCGTTGGTCAATAGACTTGCGGCAAGCGGGAAAATGACCCTTGAGGAAGCCATGGCCTCGACCCGCCGCCATGTGATAACACGTGCGATGCAGCCGCACATGGAGGTGAGACCCGGAGCCGATGTGGAGATGTCGTCTGACATCCGCTCGGGAGACTATTTCCTGATGTGTACGCACGGTATGCTCGACAATCTCAGCGATATGCTCATCAAGCGCATATTCTCGCGTATGGGGGGCGAGGACAGGAACAAGGTGAAGGAGCTGCTTGCCGTCACTGCCAATAACCGCGACAATCATTCAGCAATAATCGTACATATAGAGGAAGTGATGAATTCACGTACAGCCCGACAGTCCGCGACCCGAACAGATAAAGCCGACGGCATATCTTCAACAGGCGCCGTAAATAACAGAATGGCGAGTGGCACGCGCCAGAATCAGAATACAGCACATACAATCATGGAGCGCGTCAGGCCATCGGATGGCCTGCGGAGACTCGTCGTCAGGTTTATGCTCGCCCTCATGGTGTTACTGACAGTCATAATGTTGATATATTATGCCTTTATACACACTGACGAAGCTATGCTTGAGGCCGGTCGGTCGTATGATGCTCCGGCGGCACATGAGGAATATGATCCATATAAACCGGATGAGGAGCGTTACGGCTACGAGACCCGCGAGACAGAGGCGATTGATGATCGTGTGATAGAGACGGATGAACCGGAAGTCACCGAGCAGACAATCACTGAAGAGACAACATCAGAGGATGAGAATCAGACAGTGGCTGACACTCCTGAGAAAACGTCAGAACCGTCAGCTGAGCCGTCACCGGCCCAGTCACCTGCTCAGGAGCCCGATATGCCCATCCTGCAGGAATGAGGTGGTGTGACAGGTCAGCGTTTCTCTTTTGCAAATTAGTTTATGATATAAAAAAGGCGGTCGCGGATGCGATCGCCTTCTTCATGTCAGTGGATGTTCAGATGGTCACAATGACGGTTGTCAATAATGACCGTCTGCATATATTGTTATTTGTAACGGGCCCATTTGATCAGGTCAGAAACCTTGGGTTTCTTGCCGTACATGAATATGCCTACGCGGTAGATCTTGGCGGCGAACCATATCAGGCCGAATACCGAGGCTATCAGAATTACGAGTGACACCCATATCTGCCATGTGGGTATGCCGAATGCTATACGGCTCATCATCACCATGGGTGATGTAAACGGTATCATGGACAGCCAGATGGAGATAGTGGAGTTGGGATCATTGAGAGCCACCATCGAGAAGATGATACCGAATATCACCGGCACTGTAGCGATTGAGGTGAGCTGCGATGCATCGTTGATATTGTCTACGGCGGAGCCGATAGCGGCAAACATGGCTGCGTAGAGCATGAAGCCGAATATCATGAAGAGGATGATGTAGCCGAACAACGAAGCCATGTAACCGGCATTGCCGAGCATATCCATCACGGATGCTATCTCGGGGTCGGTGGCCGTGATATTGGCATTGATCAAAGGCAGTATCCACAGGCTTACGGATGCTACTATTATACCCCATATCAGTATCTGGGTGAGAGCCACTGCCGCGATACCCAGTATCTTGCCGAGCATGAGTATCTGAGGCTTGACGGATGATACGACAAGTTCGAGCACACGGTTGTTCTTTTCCTCGATAATGGAGTTCATCACCATCTGTCCGTATATGAGCAGGAACATATATAGCATGAACGACATTCCCATTCCGATAAAGTAAGATACGATCGAAGATGTGCTCTCGGTCTCCTCCTTGTCGATGCGATAGGTCTGTATGTTGACATCCACATCGAGGTCATCGATAATCTGACGGAGATTGTCGATTTCGTATTTTTTGAGACGCTGGTCAGAGATAGCGTCCTCGACCTGATGGCTGATATACATCTCGGTCTGCATGGACGGAGCGCCCTTGGTATAGAGATGTATGTGGTCGGGATTCTCGATTATGTCATCGTCGATAATGAGCAGAGCGTCATAGTTGTCACTGTTACGTACAGAGTCAACCGACATATTCGCGTCAGGTATAATCTCAAATTTCAGATCGTTGTCGTTTTTCAGACTCATGGCCACGATATTGCTCTGGTCCACAACAGCCACGGTCTTGCTCTCGGTGCCGGCGAATATCATGATCAGCGATGGTATCACCATCATGGCCACAATGAATACGGGCATCAGAATGGTGGTGATGATGAAGCTCTTTTTTGTGACACGCTCAAGGTATTCGCGCCGGATTATGATAAATAGTGGTGATTTCATCATTTCATCATGTTTTCTGTTGAGAATTCGGGAGGCAGCGGCTCGTTGTTTTCCTGCACGGCCTTGATGAATATGTCATTCATGGACATCAGCAGGGGAGAGAAGCCATATATATCTGCCGAGGTATTGGCTGCGGCGAGAGCCGGACGGCGTGCGTCGCTATCCACGAGCTTAATCTCGGCACGGTGGTGTGTGCGGGTATCATCGAGGTCTGATATCTCGCTGCAGAAATTGTGTAACGAGTTGCGCAGGGCGGCTGGATCGCCGTCGTATGTGAGGATATAGCGGTCGCGCCCATACCGTGAGCGCAGATCGTCGACATCGCCTGTGAGTATATTATGAGAGCGGTTGATCAGGGTGATGCGGTCGCATACCTCCTCTACAGAATTCATATTGTGTGTCGAGAAGATCACTGTGGCACCCTCGTCGCGAAGCTTCAGGATTTCGTTTTTGAGCAACTCGGCATTTATGGGGTCGAATCCTGAGAAAGGTTCATCAAAGATCAGAAGCTTGGGGCGGTGAAGCACGGTAACGATGAACTGTACCTTCTGTGCCATACCTTTGGAGAGCTCTGAAATTTTCTTGTTCCACCAATCCATGATGCCGAATTTATCGAACCACTCCGTCAGGATTTTCCTGGCCTCACGTGACGACAGGCCTTTGAGTTGGGCGAAGAACATTGCCTGCTCTCCGACTTTCATGTTTTTATAGAGTCCTCTTTCCTCGGGGAGGTAACCAATGTTTCTGACATCTTCTTGTGTTAGGGGGTGTCCATCGAAAATCACCTCACCACTGTCAGGGGCGGTAATGTGGTTGATGATGCGGATGAGTGTGGTCTTTCCGGCACCGTTGGGTCCGAGCAATCCGTAGACCTTCCCTACGGGTACGTCTATCGATACGTTGTCGAGAGCCCTGTGTCCGGTAAAGTCCTTCACCACATTATGGGTTTCAAGAATATTCATTTATGTCGGACGTTTATATGTAAATAAAAATATGCCGCCCGGCATGGGGCGACGATATGTATCGGTATGATGAGTGACCGGCGGCAGCTTATTCCTCGCCTTCCTCTTCTTCGCGCATGTTGTGGAAGACGTTCTGCACGTCATCATCGTCTTCGAGCTTCTCAAGCAGCTTGTTGATGGTCTCGCGCTGCTCGGGAGTGACATCCTTGAGATCGTTGGGAATGCGCTCACATTCGGCGCTGATGATCTCATATCCGTTGTCTTCAAGGTAATTCTGGATGTTGGAGTAGTCCTCAAATCCACCATAGAGCACGATTTCCTCCTCGTCCTGCTCGATTTCGTCAACACCGAAGTCGATAAGCTCCAGCTCAAGATCCTCAAGGCTGATACCGTCTTTGGGTTTGATATGGAATACACTCTTGTGATCGAAGAGGAATGTGAGTGAGCCTTGTGTACCCAGTGAGCCGCCGTGCTTTGTGAAGTAAGAGCGTACGTTGGCTACAGTGCGGGTGTTGTTGTCGGTAGCGGCCTCAACGAAGATGGCGATACCGAAAGGTCCGTATCCCTCGTAAGTGATTTCCTTGTAATCGCTTGCGTCTTTATCAGTGGCTTTCTTAATAGCACGTTCTACAGTGTCCTTGGGCATGTTTTGTGCTTTGGCGTTCTGCATGAGGATACGCAGGCGGGGATTGGCTGTTGGGTCCGGACCACCGTTCTTTACAGCGATAGTGATTTCCTTGCCGATGCGTGTGAATGTACGGGACATGTTGCCCCAGCGTTTGAGTTTTCTTGCTTTACGGTATTCAAAAGCTCTTCCCATAAGATATTTTTAGTTTTTTATGTGTTCGGGTTGGTATTGTGATATTTATTTCCCGTGGATGGGGATCATCGCAATTCCGCGTTAAGTTTTTTCTTGAGGTTGGTGACTATCTTGGTCATGATCTGGTCGATCTGCTTGTCCTGTAGAGTCTTCTCATTATCCTGCAGGATAAGTGAGATAGCGTATGATTTCTTTCCGTCAGGCAGGTTCTTGCCCTCGTATACGTCAAAGAGACTTACGTCGCGCAGGAGCTTGCGCTCAGACTCCCTGACAGTGGCCTCTACCATAGCCATGGTGACATTGTTGTCGACGAGCAGGGCGAGATCGCGCACTACCGGCATTGTCTTGGGCAGAGGGGCGAAGGTGGTCTTCTTCTGTATTGTCAGAGCCGTCACAGCCAGCCAGTCGAGCTCGGCATAGCATACTGTCTGTCTTACATCGCAGGCTTTTGCCAGATCCTTGCGTACGATACCGAGATCACCGAGGTGCTTGCCCGAGCGGGTATCGATCGAGAGTGATGCCTCGAATAAGTCGCATTTGCCTTCGGACAGACGTATTTCCTTGGCGTTGATATTGAGACGGGCCATTATATTGGCCACGATGGCCTTGAGGTCGAAAATTGTAGCCTCCTCGGCTTTCTTGGCCCAGTTGCCGGGACGCGTGTTGCCGGTGAGCCATATTCCGAGACGGCTGCTCTCGCTGTATGGAGCGAGCGGCTTTTCAGCTGTCGATTCAGCTGCTGGATTGCAGAAATATGTGTTGCCGAACTCGTAGAGCATGAGGTCGGGCATTTTGCGGTTGGCATTGTGGGCTATGGCTTCGAGACCTCCGAAGAGCAGGGTCTGACGCATCACGTTGAGATCCTGGCTCAGCGGATTGAGCAGCCTTACGCAATTGTCGGCCGGGAATGATACTGTGAGTGTGTAGTATCTCTCGGCTGTGAGTGAATTGTTGACCATCTCGTTGCATCCGATAGCGGTGAGCTGGTTGGAGATAGTGCGACGCATGTCATCGGCCATGTCGGTGGCTGTCTTGAACGACAGGGATGAGTGTACGGCCTGCGGCATCTCTACATTATTGTAACCGTAGATGCGGAGCACATCCTCGATCACATCGCACGGACGCTGTACATCCACACGATATGTGGGCACCTTGAGGCGCAGCTCGTCTCCTTCGCGGCCCGCGATCTCAATTTCGAGAGCTTGCAGGATACGGTCGATAACATCAGCCGGAATATCTTTGCCCACGAGAGAAGTGACCATGTCGTAGGTGAGTGTGACGTCAAACGGAGGGAAGCTGTGCGCGCAGACATCGCTGAGCTCGCCTACGATTTCGCCGCC
This sequence comes from uncultured Bacteroides sp., assembly GCA_964495725.1. GTDB lineage: Bacteria > Bacteroidota > Bacteroidia > Bacteroidales > Muribaculaceae > CAG-873. Next base: position 1,070 of record CAZBWZ010000012.1, on the reverse strand, counting down.
GCACAATTCCTTGACCATGATGGCGGCAAGCTTAAGTGCGTAGACACAACCGTTGGGATCGACACCGCGCTCAAATCTGAATGAGGAGTCGGTGCTCAGTCCGTGACGGCGGGCTGTGCGTCGCACGCGTGTCGGGTTGAAATAAGCGCTCTCAAGGAATACTGAGGTGGTATCATCCGTCACACCTGAGTCGAGACCGCCGAATACACCCGCGATACACATGGGCTCATCGGCATTGCAGATCATCAGGTCGGTAGCATCAAGCTTGCGCTCCACGCCGTCGAGTGTGGTGAATTGTGTGCCGGCGGGGCATGTGCGCACCACGATCTTGTCGCCCTTTATCTTCGAGACATCAAAACAGTGCATGGGCTGGCAGAAGCCGTGCAGGATGAAGTTGGTGATATCCACCACATTGTTGATAGGGCGCAGGCCTATGGCATTGAGGTAATTCTTGAGCCATTCCGGGCTCTCGGATACCTTTACGTCTTTTATAGTGACACCGCAATAGCGGGGGCATCCCTCAGCATCGTCCACAGTGACGGTGACACCGGGTGTCGATGGTGAGTCAATCTTGAAATCTTCAACCGACGGCTTGTGGGGCTTGGCCGGGGTGTCGTGTATCGTAAGCCATGCGCTCAGGTCCCTGGCCACGCCATAGTGTGATGCCGCATCGATACGATTGGGTGTAAGGTCGACCTCGAGTACGTAGTCGTCTTCGAGCTTGTAGTATTCAGAGGCAGGTGTGCCGGGAGCAGGCAGGATTTCATCCTGTAGCACAATGATGCCGTCGTGCGATGTGCCTACGCCAATCTCATCTTCGGCACATATCATGCCGAATGATTCCACACCGCGTATTTTTGATTTCTTGATGTTGAATTCCTTGTCACCATCGTATAGGGTGGTACCTACGGTCGCAACCATCACTGTCTGTCCGGTTGCCACATTGGGCGCGCCGCACACAATCTGTGTGGCTTTACCATCACCGAGGTCTACAGTCGTGATATGGAGATGATCACTGTCGGGATGATCGACACATGTGAGCACTTTGCCCACGACAATGCCGCGCAGAC
>CAZBWZ010000011.1:32040-33962 GCA_964495725.1 uncultured Bacteroides sp. | reverse complement strand
ATGGTGACATCGGCCGACAGGGGCGGAGTAAGAGAATAACACACCGCTGACAATAAAAGCTGACCAATATATGAACGAACATATATCAGGAGCAGAAGCGCTGATACGCTCTCTGCTCGCCGAAGGGGTCGACACAGTATTCGGCTACCCCGGCGGACAAATAATCACAGTCTACGACAAGCTCTACGACTACTCCGACAAGCTGCGCCACATACTCGTGCGCCACGAGCAGGGAGCCGTACACGCCGCCGAGGGCTACGCGCGCATATCCAACCGCCCGGGTGTAGTGATCGTGACATCCGGCCCGGGCGTGGCCAATGTGGTCACCGGTCTCAGCGACGCCCAGATGGACAACACACCCCTGGTGGTGATCTCCGGACAGGTCGGGGCCAAATTCCTCGGGCGCGACGCATTTCAGGAGACAGATGTCGTAGGCATCACCCTCCCCGTCACCAAATGGTCGCTGCAGGTGCGCAGCGCCGACGAGATACCCCAGGCTGTGGCAAAGGCCTTTTTCATCGCAGCCTCAGGCCGACCCGGTCCCGTGGTGCTCGATATCGCCCGTGATGCGCAGGTAGGCACCCTCGACTGGCACTACGAGCCCATGAAGTTTATCCGCAGCTACGACCCGCGGCCCGTGGTGCCGCCGGCCACCTTGCTTGAGGCGGCCAAAATGATCAACTCCGCTTCGCGTCCGCTCATCCTCGCCGGCCACGGTGTGATGATCGCCGAAGCCGAAGCCGAGCTCAAGGCTCTCGCTGAGAAAGCGGATATTCCAGTGGCCATGACCCTCCTCGGCCTCTCCAATATGCCGTCAGATCATCCGCTCAACAAGGGTATGTTAGGTATGCACGGCAATATCGGTCCCAATTACATGACCAACCGCGCCGATGTGATCATTGCCGTGGGCATGCGCTTTGACGACCGTGTCACCGCCGACATCGAGCACTATGCACCGCAGGCCCGTATCATACACATCGATATCGACTCGTCGGAATTCAACCGCAACCTTAACGTCGACCTCACAATCCACGCCGATGCCAAAGACGCCCTCTCACAACTCGTGCCGCTTGTCGAACCGGCACGCCACACCGGGTGGTGCGAATCCTTTGACAAATGCAACGCCGTGGAGAGCGAGCGCGTCAAGACCGTGGAGTTAGGCAAGAACGGACGTATCAAGATGGGTGAGGTGATCGATGCTGTGGCTACCGCAACACGCGGCGAGGCCGTGCTTGTCACAGATGTGGGTCAGAACCAGATGATGTCGGCCCGGTACTTCAAGTTTGCCTTTCCCCGGAGCATTGTCACTTCGGGCGGTTTGGGCACCATGGGATTCGGACTCCCTGCCGCCATCGGTGCCAAAATCGGAGCTCCGGAGCGTACGGTATGCCTCTTCAGCGGCGACGGCGGCTTCCAGATGACAATACAGGAGCTCGGCACCATAATGCAGTATGGTATCGATGTAAAGATGATCGTACTCAACAACAGCTTCCTGGGCAATGTGCGCCAGTGGCAGCAGCTATTCTACAACGGCCGCTACTCACAGACACCTATGCTCAATCCCGACTTCTGCACAGTGGCCCGCGCCTACGGCATCGCCGCCGAACACGTCACCGACCGCAACGAGCTCGACGCTGCAGTGGAGCGAATGCTATCACACGACGGGGCATATCTGCTCGACATCGAGGTAGACGAGACCGACAATGTTTTCCCCATGATTCCGCCCGGTGGCAAGGTCGATGATATTATGCTCAACGAAACAGATAAATTCATTTATCCCGAGATATGATGCAGAACAAAGACGTAAACCAGATATTCACAATCACGATATATTCCGAGCACTGTGTAGGCCTGCTCAATCAGGTATCCATCATATTCACCCGCAGATGCCTGAATATCGAGGACGTGTCGGCAAGCCGCAC
>CAZBWZ010000011.1:0-31940 GCA_964495725.1 uncultured Bacteroides sp. | reverse complement strand
CCATCATATTCACCCGCAGATGCCTGAATATCGAGGACGTGTCGGCAAGCCGCACGTCCATCCCGGGGATCCACCGTCTCACCATCACCGTGTGGAGCGACCGGCGCACCATGGAGAAGGTGGTGCGGCAGATCGAGAAACGTATAGATGTGCTGCGCGCGTTTCTTTACACCGATGATGATGTGATATATCAGGAGGTGGCTCTGTATAAGGTCGATACCGACCTTGTGCTGAAGCAGGCCAATCTTGAGAGCATAATCCGTCACCACAACGCGCGTATACTCGACATCACTCCTGATTATACCGTGATCGAAAAGACCGGCCAGCCTTGGGAGACCGAGGCCCTGCTCGAAGAGCTGCAGCCTATGGGACTGAAGCAATTCGTGCGCTCGGGCCGTGTATGTGTCACGAAATCACCGGTCGAAGCCCTCAATATCTATCTCGACGAGCAGCAGATGCGCCGCATGCGTGTGCTCGGTAACGAATGACGACACCTATGACAGAAATGAACCCCGCGGAATACAGACACGACTATTTCCTCACCGCCGGCGAGACCGATGCCACGGGCCACATGCCTATGTGGCTGCTGGTGTCAAGGGTGATCGAGGTGGCCACCGAGCATGCCAATATCCTCGGTGTGGGATACGACGAACTCATACGCCACGGCATAGGCTGGGTCATCACACGGCTCACGATCGAGATGGACCGCTATCCCGGCATAAACGAGCGCTACTCGCTGGTGACATGGATCGAGGGCTACAACCGTCTCTACAGCGACAGGTGTATGGCCGTGCTCGACGGCGACGGCAACGAGATAGGCCGCATACGGTCGATGTGGGTGGCGATCGACTTCGCCACTCGCTCGGCAGCCGACCTCACGATGCTGCCCACGGATATGTTCGTGCTGTCATCACGCCGCTCTCCTGTCACACATTCCGGCAAGCAAAGACCCTTGGGCGAGGATGCCCGGTCGGTATCCTATACATTCGGATACAGCGATCTCGATTTCAACCGGCACGTCAACACTGTGCAGTATGTGCGACTGGTGCTCAACCGGCTCCCGCTCGACATCTACGACCACTGCGAGATCAAGCGTTACGAGATGCAATTTCACAACGAATGTCACTATGGCGAGACAGCGGCGATACGCTGGGCCCATCCCGGAGACGACCGCTATCTGTTCGAGATAGTGGACCCACAGGGACGCAGAGCCGTCACAACTGGCCTCACGCTGGCCTCACGCAAACAATAAATTAAATGATAAATTAACATAACTAACACCTACAACTATGGCAAAATTGGATTTCGGCGGCACTCTTGAGACCGTCATCACCCGCGAGGAATTCCCTCTTTCAAAAGCCCGTGAGATACTTAAGGACGAGACTCTCGCTGTAATCGGATACGGCGTGCAGGGTCCCGGCCAGGGTCTCAACCTCCGCGACAACGGCTTCAACGTAATCGTAGGCCAGCGCAAGGGCAAGACCTACGACAAGGCCGTCAACGACGGATGGGTGCCCGGACAGACACTATTCTCTATCGAGGAAGCCTGCGAGAAAGCCACCATCATAATGTGTCTGCTCAGCGATGCCGCCGTGCAAGACCAGTGGCCCGTGCTCAAGAAATACCTCACAGCCGGCAAAGCCCTGTATTTCTCACACGGATTCGCCATCACCTGGAGCGACCGCACAGGCTGCGTGCCCCCTGCCGATGTCGATGTGATCATGGTGGCTCCCAAAGGCTCTGGCACCACAGTGCGCTCGCTCTATCTCGAAGGCCGCGGCATCAACTCATCTTACGCCGTATATCAGGATGTGACAGGTCGTGCGCTTGACCGCACTCTCGCCATCGGCATCGGTATCGGCTCGGGCTACATGTTCGAGACCACATTCGAGCGCGAGGCTACCAGCGACCTCACCGGCGAACGTGGCTCACTGATGGGCGCTATCCAGGGTCTGCTCCTGGCTCAGTACGAGACTCTCCGCGAAAACGGCCACACCCCCTCGGAGGCATTCAACGAGACAGTCGAGGAGCTCACACAGTCGCTGATGCCGCTCTTCGCCGCCAAGGGTATGGACTGGATGTATGCCAACTGCTCTACCACAGCCCAGCGTGGCGCCCTCGACTGGATGGGCCCGTTCCACGATGCCATCAAGCCCGTGATGCAGCAGCTCTACAAGAGTGTCAAAGACGGTGTGGAGGCTCAGATCTCGATCGACTCCAACTCAAAGCCCGACTATCGTGAGAAACTCGAGGAGGAGCTCCGCCAGCTCCGCGAGAGCGAGTTGTGGCGTACAGCCGTGACCGTGCGCAAGCTCCGTCCCGAGAACAACCACTGATTTCCCATCCCACAAAAACAAGAAAGCCTCCCTTGCGGGAGGCTTTTTCATATCCTATATCCGGTGATTACTTGCCGGGCACCTTGATCTCGCTGGCCGAGGGGGCATTGAGAGTGGCGGGTGACGCAGTGGTGTTGAGCTTGCTGTCGGGTGTGGTGGTTGCTGATGCAGCTCCTGCGCTCTTCTCGCCTTTATAACGCGCGTTGAGGCCATCGATTACTTCTTGTGTTATGTCGAGCGCGGGATTGAAATAGAGGCCAGCGTCACGTATGAGGATGGCATCGTATTTCTTCTCTTTGTTATATGCCTTGATGAAATTCTGCACGGAGTCGTTGAGCTCTTTCTGGCGGCTGTCAAGAGTCTGGGCTGCGTTGGCCTCACGCTTGGCATACATATTCTGGAATGATGTGTTGGTCTTCTCCAGCTCTTTGAGATCAGCCTCGTAGCTTGCCTGGCTGAGATAGCCGTTGCTCTGGGCCTTCTGCTGTATCTGGTTGTATTTGCTCTGCAGCTGATTCTGCAGCTGTGCCTGATAGCTCTGCAGGTCGCTGGCCAGGGCCTGTGCCTGCTGCGATACATTCTGGGCCAGGGTGTAATTTTTGTATATCGAATCCATCGATACATATCTTATGTTGATGGTGGTTTCGATCGGCTCGTCCTTGACTGCTGTCGAGTCATTACCGGTGGTGTTGGTCGCACCCTTGTCGCTACCTGCGCATGATGCCGATAATACAGCAATGCCGGCGATCAAAAAGAGTCTTAGTTTATTCATGAATTTGAGTTTGTGTGTGATATAATGTTTTGATTAGTTGGCGGTAATATCATTGTTTCGCAGCACATCCGATGCCCCGCTTGCGCATGGTCTCCGACGAGTGTATATGGGTCGATGGAAATTTGCCTCCCTTCACAAAGAATACTCTGATGCCTAAAAGCACCACGGCCAGAGCCACGAGCATAATCGAGAGAAGCAATACTTTCATTACGGCACATTATTGGTTTGCGAGTGCAAATATATAAAACGTTTGCAGAATATTTGCAAACTATCAATTTAATTTAGTAACTTAGTGGTCGGAAAAGCATGGTTTTTAACATTCTTTTCGGTTACGAAATTTTTGTTAAGTGTTACCTTGCGATTTTATCATTACTTTTGCGACAAGATAAAACTAACTAACCCGACTATCATGACAATCAAGGATCTTAAGCCGGCACGTGTGTTCGAGATTTTCGACGAAATCACCAAAGTGCCCCGTCCCTCAAAGAAAGAGGAGAAAATACGCCAGTATCTGCTTGACTTCGCAGCCAAGCACAATATCGAGGTGCGCACCGACGCTGTCGGCAACGTAGCCATGAGCGTGCCCGCCACCCCGGGCCATGAGCAGGCTCCCGCCATCATCCTGCAGGGACACATGGATATGGTGTGCGAGAGCAACGACAAGAGCTTCGACTTCGAGAATAATCCCATCACCACGATAATCGACGGCGAGTGGATCCACGCCGACGGCACCACACTCGGCGCCGACAACGGCATAGGTGTGGCAGCATCTCTGGCCGCTCTGTCAGATCCCGACCTCGTACACGGTCCGCTCGAAGCCCTCTTCACAGTCGACGAGGAGACCGGCATGACCGGTGCCAACAACATCGGCGCCGACATGATACGCGGCGAGATCCTCATCAATCTCGACTCTGAAGACGATGCCGAGGTATTCATCGGCTGCGCCGGCGGTGTGGACACCACTGCCACATTCCACTACAGCCGCTCTGTAGCCCCCACCGACTTCCACTACTTCCGTATCGAGGTAGCCAAGGGTCTGGGCGGACACTCAGGCAGCGACATCAACCTGGGACGCATCAACGCCAACAAGATGCTCGCACGCTTCATCTGGCAGCAGATGCAGAAACATGAGGTGATACTCTGCGACATCGACGGCGGCAACCTGCGCAACGCCATCCCACGCGCCGCTCACGCAGTGATCGGTGTGCATACCTCAAAGAAAGAAGACATCACCGCTGACTTCAATGTGTTCTCCGCCGAGGTAGACAACGAATACCGCGATCTTGAGCCCACCTTCGAGGTGACTCTCTCAACGGCCGACCGCCCTGACTTCGCCATGGACCAGACCACATCACGCAATCTCATCTACGCGCTCTACTGCGCGCCTCACGGAGTGGTATCCATGAGCCGCCAGCTCGAAGGCCTGGTAGAGACATCCACCAACCTCGCATCCGTCAAGATGATACCCGACAACCGCGTGCTCATCTGCACCAGCCAGCGCTCATCCGTAGAATCACGCAAATGGGACATCGCCCATCAGGTGGAGGCTGTCTTCGCCCTTGCCGGAGCCGAGGTCAAGCACGGTGACGGATATCCCGGATGGGAGCCCAATATCAACTCGCGTATCATGAAGATAGCCTCAGACGCATACGAGGAGCTTTACGGCATCAAGCCTGCCATCAAGGCCATCCATGCCGGTCTTGAGTGCGGTCTGTTCCTCACCAAGTTCCCGGGCCTCGACATGGTATCGTTCGGTCCCACGCTCCAGGGCGTACACTCTCCGTCAGAGCGTATGCACATCCCTGCTGTAGAGCGCTTCTGGGGACAACTCTGCCGCATTATCGAGAAGGTTGCCGATCTCAAGGATTGATACGGCATCCGGCTTACACGATTAATAAAATTGACGCCGGCCCATAAAGCCGGCGTCTGATTATTTACCAAGAAGTCGTTTTGACATATTACAAATTAACATTTCGAGATTATTTACGAGGCGATTTTGAGCTTTCTGAGGGAGCGATGGGGATCCATCGTGACCGGGGAAAGAGAAAAAATCGACCGTAAAGAATCCGAAAGGTTAACAATGAGGGTAACATCATATATGGAATTAACATTTTGTAATAAGTTTAAACGACTTCCAATACACCACGACCATGAAACTACTACCAGGCCTGCTTATCGTAGCCATTATCGCAGGCTGCTCCTCTACACGAGGCGCGGCCAACGACCCCGACAGCACCAGTGTCAAGGATCCAGCACCCGGCACCATAAAGATGGTATCCGACGATCACCCCGACCTCGACACTCACGACCCCATGAGACTCTCGGAGAATGACTACAAGGAAGTGGCCGAGCGCCTTGGTGTGGAGGTAGCGGCAATCAAGGCCGTGGTGGATATCGAGGCCGGGGCCTCACATAAGGGGTTCTGGACCGAGGGCAAGCCGGTGATCAACTTTGATCTGGCGATGTATCAGAAACGTGCGGCCAAACATGGCGTCAACCTCAGTCGCTACCGCAAGAGCCATGCCGTGATATTCAATCGACCCAACACAGCCAAGTACGGCTCGCAACAGGCCGCACAGCAGGCCCGCCTCGATGCCGCAATGACAATCGACCCCGTCTCGGCCATCGAGGGCACATTCTGGGGCATGTTTCAGATAGGCGGATTCAACTACAAGCAATGCGGCACCAAGTCGCACGAAGAATTTGTAAAGAAGATGAGCTTAAGCGAGCGCTCACAACTCGAGCTCTTCGCCAACTTCATCATCAACACGGGCATGCTCAAATCCCTTCAGGATAAAGACTGGGCATCCTTCGCCCGCAAATACAACGGCGCATCATACGCCTCACGCGGCTATCACACACGTCTGGCCGACGCCTACCGCCGCCACTCTAAATAGTCCCGCCATGACATAAAGAAACGGCTTCAAGATGTCCCTTGAAGCCGTTTCTTTATGTTCATTTATCTGACGGTAGTCTCAGATGGCATCATCCTCCACATTCTCCAGCGAGGCGGGTGCGGGTGTGTCTGATGTGGCGGCTTCGAGCTTCTTCATCACCGAGAAGATAAACGCAGCCGATACCAGACAGATCACGATGAGGATACACCACAGCAACCATACATCGATCTTGCCCCAGAGCAACATCGGTATCGACACGAGATAGTTGCCGACTGCCGTGGCGGCAAACCAGCCGCCCATCATCGAGCCCTTGAGCTTGGGAGGCGCTACCTTGCTCACAAAAGATATACCCATCGGCGAGAGCAGCAGCTCGGCGAATGTGAGCAGCAGATAGGTCGAGATTAGCCAGTTGGGCGATACGTTGCCATTTACTCCGGCAAGAGAGAATGATCCGATCATCATCACCGCGTAGGCTACGCCGGCCATCACCATGCCATAGCCGATCTTGCGGGGAGCCGACGGCTCCTTGCCTTTCCTTGCAAGCCAGCCGAAGATAGCGAGCGACACGGGAGTGAGAGCCACCACATAGAACGGATTGAACTGCTGATACTGCTGAGGCTGTATGCCCGTGAGCGGATCGGGTGTGGCATCGTAGAAATACACCAGTGAGGCTGCCACGGCCACGAGTATCACCAAAGAGACGATGCGGCTTGTAGAGCCCTTGCTCTGAAACAGGCTGAACAGCGCGTATACACCCACAGCTATGCTCAGCAGAGCCCATACGTTGAATCCTATACGGGTCCAGCCTGTGGCATCGGGCGATGTGCAGGTCTTGGCAAACTCAGTGAGGGTGGCGCCATTCTGATGGAACACCATCCAGAAGAAGATAACCACGGCGAATACGAGCATCAGGGCCACGACGCGCTGCTTGACCTGGGCGGCTGACAGCTCCGGACCGCCGGCCACGGCTCCTGCCTTGGCCGCGTCGCCCTTCTTGTTGGCCACGATATGGGCGAATGTGCCTCTGCCGAAATAGTATATGAGGAAGCTCACCACCAGCGACACGCATGCCACTGCGAATCCATAGCTGTAACCGGTCGAGAGCGTAGTGATGTAATCGCTGGCAAACTGGCCCACGTTGGTGCCGACAGACATGCCGTTTTCGGTGGCGAGTTTCACCAGCTCGGCGCCATTCTCATGTCCGTCGAGATATGCGTTGCAGGCTGCCGGCAGGGCTGCCACGTAAGTGAGGCCCTTGCCGCCCAACGCATAGTTGCACATGGCCGTGGCAGTCATCGGGGCAAACATCGAGCCCACATTGATTGCCATATAGAATAATGAGAAGGCGGCGTCGCGCTGACCCGAATAGCGGGGGTCATTATACAGGTCGCCCACCATCACCTGCAGGTTACCCTTGAACAGACCGGTGCCCACGGATATGAGCAGCAACGCGCAGATGAGGATGGCAAGCGAGGATGTGGAGCGTATCTCGGTGGGGATGGACATCACCAGATAGCCCGTAAACATCACCGCGATACCAGTGACAACACATTTTGAAAAGCTCCACTTGTCTGCGATCCAGCCACCTACGAGCGGCATGAAATAGACCGTGGCCAGAAATACCGCGTAAATCTGGCCGGATACCGTGGAGTCAAAACCAAACTTGGCCTGCAGAAACAGCAGGAAGATGGCGAGCATCGTGTAGTAGCCGAAGCGCTCGCCTGTGTTGGCGAGCGAGAGGACATATAGCCCTGTCGGTTGGTTCTTAAACATTATTATATATTTTTTAATTATTGCTAACGGGGCGTAAAGTTATCAATTAATCGGCAATCCACCAAATAAATGAATTTTGAAAAAAAGATTTTAGAATCCGCTTTTTCTTACATACCTTTGCACCACATTTCCATTTTTTTATCAACCAAGAAACCGACATGTCAACAAATACAGTAGATAACAAGCGCAAAGTCACCACAATACGCCTTGCCGAGATGAAACACCGGGGTGAGAAAATATCGATGCTCACGGCCTATGATTACTCGATGGCCAAACTCATCGACGAGGCCGGTATGGATGTGATACTCGTGGGCGACTCCGCATCCAACGTTATGGCCGGTAACATGACCACACTGCCCATGACACTCGACCAGATGATCTACCACGCCAAAAGCGTGATCAAAGGCACTCAGCGCGCCCTGGTGGTGTGCGACATGCCGTTCGGCACCTATCAGGGCAATCCCCTTGAGGCGCTGGCCTCTGCCGTGCGCATCATGAAGGAGAGCCATGCCGAGGCTGTCAAGATAGAGGGCGGTGCCGAGATACGTGAGTCGATCGAGAGAATAATCTCAGCCGGTATCCCCGTAATGGGACATTTAGGCCTGACCCCGCAGTCAATCAACAAATTCGGCACCTATAACGTGCGTGCCAAGGATGAGGCCGAAGCCGCCAAGCTCATCAGCGACGCCCACATGCTCGAAGACATCGGATGCTTTGCCCTGGTGCTCGAGAAGATTCCCGCCGAGCTGGCCACCCGCGTGGCCGCCGAGCTCACAATCCCAGTGATAGGTATCGGGGCAGGCGGAGGCGTAGATGGCCAGGTGCTGGTGATGCACGACATGCTCGGCATCAACAAGGGATTCTCTCCCAAGTTCTTGCGCCGCTATGCTGATCTGTCTACTATAATAAATGAGGCCGTATCACGTTATATAGATGATGTGAAGACCGGCGACTTCCCCAACGAGACAGAGCAGTATTGAGCCGGTAAATTCCTTACTTTGTCAACCTTTTTTTGGGCAATTACGGAATTTTAATTACCTTTGCATCTAAATCAAGTCTTCCCGGGTGGTGAGAGACCTGGGTCTCTCACCACATCAATCATAAATTAACGACAAATATCCCGTATACAGCCATGCGTGTAAAGATCCACCATGAAGGCACAGAAATACTGATAGTGATACTGCTGATTATGTCAATCATAGCAGCACCTCTATGGATATGGGTGGAGTCAAAGATTCCGGCCATTATCCTGACTGTGATATTTGTGGTGGTGTACATGTTTGCCGTCAACTTCTTCAGGTCACCGCGACGCAAATTCAACGGCGACCCCGTCGATGCAGTGGTATCCAGTGCCGACGGCAAGGTAGTGGCCTGCGAGGAGGTATACGAGCCGGAGTATCTGAAATGCAACTGCATACAGTTCTCGGTGTTCATGAGTATCCTCAATGTGCATGCCAACTGGTTTCCGGTCAACGGTGAGGTAATCTACTCTACCCATCACAAAGGTCGTTTCTTAGCCGCATATCTGCCGAAATCAAGCACCGAAAACGAGCGCAGCACCGTCGTGATACGCACACCCCAGGGACAGCTCGTGCTGATGCGCCAGGTGGCCGGAGCAATGGCGCGCCGCATCGTAACATACGCCACACCGGGCATAGAAGCCTCGATCGAAGACCACATGGGATTCATCAAATTCGGGTCGAGAATTGACCTGTATCTGCCGCTCGGCACTGAAATATTGTCAAAAATCGGCGACACGGTCACCGGTGGTGTCACACAGGTAGGCCGTCTGCGCCCAACCATCCATCCTCAGCATAGCAAATAAATGCACAGAATCGCAACCATAATACCCAACTCCCTCACCAGCCTCAACCTGTTGTCAGGATGCATGGCCGTGTTCATGGCCTTTCATCTCACGGATGTATATCTCGGCATGTCGGGGTTGCACTGTTTTTTCATATTCGTGGCCCTGGCCGCTGTATTCGACTTCTGCGACGGCTTTTCGGCCCGTCTGCTCAAAGCCTACTCGCCTATCGGCAAGGAGCTCGACTCGCTCAGCGACCTCGTGAGCTTCGGTGTGGCTCCCGGCATGATGATGCTGAATCTGATGAGCGCACAGCCCTGGTGCCTGGCCGCCCTGATAATACCTCTGTGTGGCGCGCTGCGTCTGGCCAGATTCAATGTTGACACCAATCAGACCACCACATTCACCGGTATGCCCATCCCGGCCAATGCGATATTCTGGGTAGGCTTCGCTGCCTGGACCGAGCGCTACATGCTGCCTCCGGCATGGCTCACGGCCATCATCGTGGCGGCCATGGCCCTGACCATGGTGTGCAACCTGCGCATGTTCTCCCTCAAATTCCACAACTACAGCTTTCATGACAATGCCAAGCGCTACGGCATCGTCATCGCCACAATCGCCTTCCTGATACTCTACGGAGTCAGCGGCCTGATGTGGACCATCATTCTTTATCTGCTGATATCGCTGTTTCTGCGCAAAGATCCCGACTGATCCGGCAGCGACGGCCACACACACCATCTTCTGTCTATGACTCTGCTTATAATCTTCCTCTTCATATTTCTGATATTCGGTTACCCGCTGCTCAAGATATATCTGGGTCTGCGGGCAGCCCGCAACCGCTTCAGCGAGATGTTTGGGGCGCAACAGCGCACGTCCGGCCGGCCTGATGGACAGAGACCCAAACGCCGCGCCAAGATAATAACACGCGATGTCGGGGAATATGTCGAATTTGAAGACCTTCCCGGCCAGTCTGACACAGACACCACCGCACACATCACCTACACCGAGACCTCGCAGATCGAAGACGTGGAGTGGGAAGACATCGATCCACGGCGCAGATAGGCGTACCCCTCCCCACGGCCTGTACGCCGCCATTTCAACCAATTTATCCAGGCAGACGGTCATATTATACTTTAGCCGTACACGCGCTGTCAAAAATTTTGTCAGTTCAGAAATTATTTCATACCTTTGGCATTATAAACCCAAAAGCTAAGTTTCTGGCGACATGATCCACGTTATCGTCCCGGCCTCACCACACAAGCGCCCCCTTTCGTTTTATCTGGCGACGGAGGAATGGGTGGCTGCACACATGCCCCCCGGCGACTATATGTTTACATGGATCGTGGAGCCCACGGTGATATTCGGGCGCAATCAGGTGGCCGATCTCGAGGTAGATCTCGGATATTGCCGTGAGCAAGGCATATCCGTATTCCGCCGCCGCAGCGGAGGAGGATGTGTATATGCAGACCCCGACAATCTGATGATCAGCTACATCACCCCCGACACGGATGTGACCCGCGTATTCGGCCGCTATCTCGGCAGCATGGCTCGGGCGCTGTGCGGTGTGGGGGTGGATATCACCGTCTCGGGCCGCAATGACCTGATGCTCGGAGAGCGCAAGGTGTCAGGTAACGCCTTCTACCGCATGGCCTCGCGCTCGATTGTACACGGCACACTGCTGTGGCAGGTCGATAACGCCGTGATGAGCCGCGCCATCACGCCCTCAAGATCAAAACTCCAATCACGTAAGGTAAAATCCGTAGGCGCACGCGTCACGGGCCTCTCGGCCTCGCTGCCCGACATGACTCTCAGCTCCCTCGCTTCATATCTCGTGGCCGGAATGTGCGACACATCAGTCACGCTCTCACCCGCCGACATAGAGGGTATCACAGCATTGCAGCAGAGGTATCATGACCCCGCGTGGACCTTCGGCCGACATACGCGCCCGCGCTGTGGCGACCGTGTCAAGCTGCCGACACAGGTGATTGACGGAGTCGGTATATTTGATGTGACCATACTCACCGACGCAGACACCATCGCCGATGCCGACATCACCGGCGATTTCTTCCTGCTCTCCGATCTCGACACCACCATCATCGACCGCATCCGAGGGGTGCGTCCCCGTCGTGATGATCTGGCCCGCGCACTTGACGGTATCGACGCATCACACACCATAGCCGGATTATCCACATCACAACTTATCTCTCTGCTCACAATCCCCGACACCAATTCACAAAATATCAACATAAAACCAAATACTACCATGAAAGAGACATGCCTGCATCAGCGTCATATCGACCTGGGGGCACAGATGAGCCCGTTCGGCGGATTCGACATGCCGATACAATACAAGGGCATAATCGAGGAGCACAACGCCGTGAGAGACCACGTCGGAGTATTCGACGTATCACACATGGGAGAATCCCTTGTCAAGGGACCCGATGCAGAGAGATACGTCAACCATATATTCACCAACAACCTCACGGGAGCTCCGGACGGAAAGATTTTCTACGGTCTGATGCTCAACGCGGAGGGAGGCACCGTCGACGATATGCTTGTGTACAAGCGCGCCGACAACGAATTCCTCATCGTATACAACGCGGCCAACATCGACAAAGACGTGGCCTGGATGGACGCCAACGCCACAGGATATGATGTGGAGATCACCAATCTCAGCGACCACTATGGCGAGATAGCCGTGCAGGGCCCTGATGCCGAGGCCACACTGCGCGATGTGCTGGGGATCGATGCCTCGGATCTCGCTTTCTACACCTTCAAGGACATGAAGGCCGATGGCGAGGATATAGTGGTGAGCCGCACCGGATACACCGGTGAGGACGGATTTGAAATATATGCGTCACACGATCTCACGGCCAAATTCTGGGACAAGCTAATTGAGGCCGGCGTGCAGCCCTGCGGACTCGGTTGCCGCGACACACTGCGATTCGAGGCCGGTCTGCCCCTCTACGGTGATGAGCTCGGCGATGACATATCGCCCATCGAGGCCGGTCTGGGCATCTTCGTCAAGTTTGAGAAACCGGAATTCATCGGTCGCGGCCCTGCAGAGAAGCTCAAAACCGACGGCCCTTCACGCCGGCTCGTAGGTCTGGAAATCAACGGCAACGCCATAGCCCGTCACGGCTACGATGTGCTCAACACCGAGGGCGAGGTGATAGGCCAGGTCACCACCGGATACCACTCCATCACCATCGACAAGAATCTCGCCTTCGCTCTGGTCAAGGCCGAGTATGCCAAACTCGGCACAGAGCTGATGGTGAAGGTGCGCCGCAAGACATTCCCTGCCACGGTGGTCAAGAAACGCTTCTATCAGCCCAGATACAAAAAATAAATAATCACAACACAAATCTCTAAAACATAAATATCATGATAAAATATCTTCCTTCACACGAATACGCACGCATCGACGGCAACATCGCATATATCGGTATCTCTGATTTCGCTGCCAGGCAGCTCGGCAATGTAGTGTACGTCGACATGCCCGAGGTAGGCGACGACGTAGAGGCCGGCGAGGATTTCGGCGCCATCGAATCCGTAAAGGCCGCATCCGATCTATTCGCTCCGGTATCGGGTGCTATCGTTGAGATAAACGAGCACCTTATCGACAACCCCCGGCTTGTCAACGAAGCCCCGCTCTACAACTGGATCATCAAGGTGGAGATGACAGACCCCTCACAGCTCGACAACCTGCTTGACGAGGAGGCCTACGCTCAACTCTGCAAAAGCGAAGAAGCCCACTAATACAGGCAAGCCATGTCACAACATAGATACCTGCCTCACACACCCGAGGAAATTTCGGCTATGCTCGCCGAGTGCGGCTGCACCGCACTCGATGAGCTTTACAGAGATGTGCCGACGGAGCTGAGGCTCAAACAGCCCTACGCCTTACCGGCCGAGATGAGCGAGAAGGAGGTACGCGATTTCTTCGACTCCATGAGCCGGCGATGCACTCCGCTCGTATGCTTCGGCGGAGCCGGATTCTACGACCACTACACGCCCTCTGTAGTGGCCTCACTGGCCTCGCGCTCTGAATTTCTCACAGCCTATACGCCCTACCAGCCCGAGATATCGCAAGGCACACTGCAATATATCTTTGAGTATCAGTCGATGATGACATCTCTCACTGGTATGGACATATCCAACGCATCGATGTATGACGGCACCACCGCCACAGCCGAGGCAATGCTGATGTGCGTGGCCGCCGCCCGCCGCAAGAATCGTGTGCTGGTATCCGCCACCCTTAATCCGGCCGTAGCCCGCGTGATGGCGACATACGCCCGCTATCACAAGGTGATTCTTGAGACAATACCCGAGAAGGACGGTGTCACCGATTCCGAGAGTCTCAAGGAGATGCTCGGCGCCGGTGACGTGGCCGGAGTAGTGGTGGCAGCTCCCAACTTATACGGCATAGTGGAAGACTTCACCGGCCTGGCCGATCTCTGCCACGCCCATAAGGCCCTGTTCGTGATCAATGCTCCTGCATCCGCCCTGGCCGTGCTCCGCACCCCGGGCAGCTGGGGCGCCGATATCGCCGTAGGTGAAGCACAGTCGCTGGGTATACCTCTCAATTACGGTGGCCCCTATCTGGGCTATCTGTGCTGCACCAAGGCTCTGATGCGCAAGCTCCCGGGCCGTATAGTGGGTGCCACCACCGATGCCTCGGGCCGTCGCGTGTTCGTGCTCACCCTCCAGGCCCGCGAGCAGCACATACGCCGCGACAAGGCCACCTCCAACATCTGCTCCAATCAGGGGCTCATGGCTCTGCAGGCCACAATCTACATGTCGGTGATGGGTGCCGACGGCCTACGCGAGGTCAACAACCTCGGATGTGCGGGAGCCCACTACCTGGCCACGGCTCTTGCCGCCACAGGCAAGATGCGGCTGATGTATCCCGATAAGCCCTTCCTCAATGAGTTTCTGATGAAAGTGGATGCCGGGAATGTCGATGCCATCATTGACGCGACTCTCGCCCAGGGCATATTCGCCGGAGTGAAGCTGGCCGATGACCTGCTGCTCATCGCCGTCACCGAGATGCAGACACGCGAAGATATCGACCGCTATGTTTCAATCGTTAAAGCACTGTAGACCATGAATAGAGAATATTATTCCCCGCTCATTTTCGAGCTCTCGCGAAAGGGACGCAAGGGCTACAGCCTACCCGCCAACACCTACGGCACCACGGTGGCCGCTGCCATCCCCCATACACTGCTGCGCGACACCGCCCCGGCTCTGCCCGAGGTAGACGAGCCATCTGTCGTACGCCATTACACCAACATGAGCGGCAACAACTTCGGTGTGGATACAGGATTCTACCCGCTGGGATCGTGTACGATGAAATACAATCCGAAAATCAATGAGGAAATAGCTGCCGACAAGGTGATAGCACGCCTGCATCCCCTGCAGCCGCAGTCGTCGGTACAGGGAGCCCTCGAGATATATTACAGACTGCAGCAGGCCTTGTCGGAGATTGGCGGCATGGCCGAATTCACCCTCAATCCCTACGCCGGAGCCCACGGCGAGCTCACCGGTCTGATGGTGATCCATGCATATCACGACAGCCGAGGCGACATGCAGCGCACCAAGGTCATCGTGCCAGACTCGGCCCACGGCACCAATCCCGCCTCGGCCGCCGTATGCGGCTACTCGGTAGTGGAGGTGAAGAGCATGGCCGACGGCACGGTGGATGTGGCCGACCTGCGCTCCAAACTGGATGACACGGTGGCCGCGGTGATGATGACCAATCCCAACACGGTGGGTATGTTTGAGAAAAACATACCCGAGATAGCCGAGGCCGTACATGCTGCCGGCGCCCTGATGTATTATGACGGAGCCAACCTCAACCCGATGTTGGGTGTGGCGCGTCCGGGCGACATGGGATTTGACGTGATGCACATCAACCTGCACAAGACATTCTCCACGCCTCACGGCGGCGGAGGCCCTGGCGACGGCCCTATCGGTGTGCGCGCCGGCCTGGAGCAGTTCCTGCCCAACCCTCGTGTGGTGCGTGATGCCGACGGCACATATTCCGTAGCACATTGCGACACGGCCCTCGGCCGCGTATCGTCATGGCTGGGCAACTTCACCGTGGAGATGCGCGCGCTCGCCTATATAATGTCGCTCGGCGGTGAGAACCTCAGCCTCGTGGGCCCGCTCTCTACCCTCAACGCCAATTACGTGATGAGCAAGCTCAGCGATCTTTACAAGCTGCCTATCGCCGGCCCGTGCAAGCATGAGTTTGTATTTGACGGTCTTATCGACAAGTCGACGGGTGTCACTACTCTCGATGTGGCCAAGCGCCTGCTCGATTTCGGATTTCATGCGCCCACGATCTACTTCCCGCTGCTCTTCCACGAGTCGCTGATGATCGAGCCCACCGAGACCGAGAGCAAGGATACCCTCGATAAGTTTATCGAAGTGATGCGCGTGATCGCACACGAGGCCGCTGAATCTCCCGAGGTAGTGAAGTCGGCGCCTAACAGCACGCCGGTCTCGCGACCCGATGACACGGAGGCAGCCCTTCATCCGGTAGTGACATATTCAGCCCTGCTGGAGAAATCAGACAATAAGGCACAGCAATGACGACACATCAGAGCGATATCATAATAATCGGTGCGGGCCCCGGCGGCTATGACATAGCCGCCGAGGCCGCGCGCGATGGCATGAAGGTGACGCTGATCGAGCGCGGGGAGCTGGGCGGCACATGCCTCAACCGTGGCTGTATCCCCACTAAATGTCTCTGCGCCACAGCCGCCACAGTGGCGGCTGTCAACCGCGCCGCGTCAATGGGCGTGATCACCGCCCCGGCACAGGTGGATTACGCCACTGCCACCTCGCGGATGCGTTCGGTCGTAGACCGTCTGCGCGACGGCATAGCCATGATGCTGCGCGATGTGGAGGTGGTGAGAGGCGAAGCCCGGTTTCTTGACGGACCGGCCGTTGCCGTTGGCGACGATATCTACACCGCCCCCAAGATTATCATCGCCACAGGCTCGCGTCCCGCCCGGCTACCTGTCGAGGGAGCATCGCTGGCTGTCACCAGCGACGAAGTGCTCGCGCTCACCGAGCTGCCCCGGCGCATATGCATCATCGGCGGCGGCGTGATAGGTATGGAATTCGCCGGCATCCTCAGCACATGCGGCTCAGAGGTGACCGTGCTGGAGTATTGCCAGGAGATACTGCCGCCGTTTGACCGCGATGTATCCAAGCGTCTGCGCACCACTCTCGGCCGCAAGGGCGTGAGAATCATAGTCGGAGCCGAGGTGACCGGAATCAAGGAGGGTATGTCGGTGACATATGCCGGCAAGAAAGGAGAGGCCTCGGTAGACTGCGATCTTGTGGTGATGGCTGTAGGACGGCGTCCGGTAGTGCCAGAGGGCACCGAGGATGCAGGTATCAGACTCACCGATCGGGGCTATATCGCCACGGATGATGATTTTGGCACATCAGTCGAGGGTATCTATGCCGTAGGCGATGTCAACGGCCGCTGTATGCTGGCTCATGCCGCCACGGCCCAGGCCCTCGTGGCCATGGGTTTTGAGGTGGATCTCAGTCATATCCCCTCGGCGGTGTTCACGATGCCGGAGTGTGCCATGGTAGGTCTCACCGAGGAGCAATGCCGCGCCGCCGGAGCCTCGTACTCGGTGGCAAAGGCGATGTTTGCCGCCAACGGCAAGGCTCTCGCCATGGACGAGGGCGAAGGCTTTGTCAAAGTGATATATGACAAAGATTCGCGCAAGATGCTCGGATGCCACATAATCGGTCCGCACGCCGCCGACATTATCGCGGAAGCTACCGCGTTCATGGCCGACGGCACAAATATCGATGAGATCGCCTACGGCGTGGTACACGGCCATCCCACACTCTCCGAGACATTGGCTGCTGCCTGTGCGGCCGCCGAATAATGCCTGTATTATACGAATTAATTACTCACGCTTAATGAAAAAAATATTTACCTTACTGCTGATGCTCACAAGCATGATGTCTGTATACGCCGCCAAACCCACGGAGATAAAGATCTGGCCCGACGGCGTACCCGATCCCGTGGAATACAACTACGACGAAGATTTTGCAAAGAAAAACAACCTCATCACCGAGCCCGTGCTGCTCGTATATCCGGCACCGAATCCCAACGGTCTTGCCGTGGTGATGTGTCCTGGAGGCGGATACACACATCTCGCCCGATACCATGAGGGCACGGATATGGCCGACTGGTACAATGCCCGTGGCATCACCTACGCCGTGCTGCTCTACCGTATGCCCCAGGGTGTCAACACAGTGCCTCTTAGCGACGCCCTCCAGGCTATCCGCGTGATGCGCGCCAATGCCGACCAGTGGGGTATCACCAAGGTAGGTATCGCCGGTGCGAGCGCCGGAGGACATCTGGCTTCTACCGCGGCCACCCACTACACTCCTGACTCGCGTCCCGACTTCCAGATCCTATTCTATCCGGTCATCAGCCTTGACCCGGAAATCACTCATATGGGCTCACGCGAGAACCTGATAGGCAAGGACGGCTGTGACGATCTCGTAAGATTATACAGCAATGAGCTGCATGTCACATCTGATACACCGGTAGCGTTCATCATGCACAGCAGCGATGACAAGGTAGTGCCTGTAGAGAACACGCTGCGATATTTCGGAGCCCTCACCGCCAACAAGGTATATTCCACGCTCCACATCTATCCGGTGGGCGGCCACGGATGGGGATTCAGGGATTCATTTCCTTACAAATTTCTCTGGACCCTCGAACTGTCCCACTGGCTCTCAACCCTGCCCCGCTGACACCCGCGCCATATGTGTCGCAACGCCAGCCTGCTGCAACATATGGGTGCCTGATCGACAGGAGCATAGCACGCCCGGGCCACATCTACATATCCACCGCTCTCTCCTCAATATCGCTTTTTTTTGCCCGTTGGCAAAAATTTTGTAATTTTGCACACTTAACAAAAAATTCTTATACTCTCGATGATAGACAAGATAAATGCCCTCAAAGCTGAAATTGAGGGTCTTAAGGCTGATACCAAAGACAAAGTGGAGGCTCTCCGCATCAAATATCTGAGCAAGAAAGGCGAAGTTACAGCTCTCTTCAACGATTTCCGTAACGTGGCCCCCGATCAGAAGCGTCAGATAGGTCAGGCTCTCAACGAGCTCAAGACACTCGCAGCCGAGCGCATCAACGCCCTGCGCGAAGCCACGGAGACTGCCGGCAATGCCTGCGAGGGTCTCGACCTTAGCCGCACCGCGGCCCCGATGCCTCTGGGCACACGCCACCCGCTGTCGCTCGTGCGCGAGGAAATCATTGATATCTTCAGGCGTCTGGGTTTCACTATAGCCGAGGGCCCCGAGATCGAAGACGACTGGCATGTATTCTCGTCTCTCAACTTCGCGGACGATCATCCCGCACGCGACATGCAGGATACGTTCTTCGTCAAGCGCCAGCCTGACGTGCTGCTGCGCACACACACATCATCGGTGCAGACACGCGTGATGGAGCACAGCAAGCCGCCGATCCGCATCATCTGCCCAGGCCGCGTATACCGCAACGAGGCCATCTCGGCGCGTGCCCACTGCTTCTTCCACCAGGTCGAGGCTCTCTACGTCGACAAGAATGTCACTTTTGCCGACCTGCGCCAGACCCTGCTGTATTTCGCCCAGGAAATGTTCGGCCCCGAGACCAAGATACGTCTGCGTCCCAGCTACTTCCCCTTCACCGAGCCATCGGCCGAGATGGATATCAGCTGTGATCTGTGCGGTGGCAAAGGCTGCGGTTTCTGCAAGCACACCGGCTGGGTGGAGATATTGGGCTGCGGCATGGTGGACCCCAACGTGCTTGAGGCCTGCGGAATCGACTCCAAGGTTTACACCGGATTTGCTTTGGGCATGGGTATCGAGCGTATCACCAATCTCAAATACAGGGTGAGCGACCTGCGCATGTTCTCTGAAAACGACAAGCGATTCCTTGAGGAATTTACCGGAGCCCGCTGACACCCGCAATGAGGATAGTAGAGAGATACGCCATAGTGCTCCGGCGCTTTGAAGAGGCTATGCCTGTGGCCGAGACCGAGTTGCAATACGATACGCCGTTTCATCTGCTGATGGCGGTGATCCTTTCGGCCCAGTGTACCGACAAGCGCGTCAATATGGTCACTCCCGATCTGTTCTCCGCTTTTCCGGATGCGCGGTCTCTGGCCTCGGCTACACCCGAGACGCTATACAGCTACATACGCTCCGTCTCCTATCCCAACAACAAGACCCGGTCGCTCATAGGCATGGCCCGGGCTCTGGTAGAGAGACACGGCGGCGAAGTGCCGTCGGATATCGACGAGCTTATGGAGCTGCCGGGTGTGGGCCGCAAGACAGCCAATGTAATCCTCGCGGTGGTATACGACCGTCCGACCATGGCCGTGGACACACACGTATTCAGAGTTGCCGCGCGCATAGGTCTCACCACCAACAGCCGTACGCCCCTGCAGACCGAACGTACCCTCGTAAAATACATCCCCCCGCAGATAATCCCCAAAGCCCATCACTGGCTCATCCTGCATGGCCGCTATGTGTGCAAGGCCCGCAGGCCACTGTGCGACAAGTGCTTTCTCACTGATGTCTGCCGATATTACCAATCCTCACACCGCAATGATAACACGCCAGATAAAAAAAATGAACCAGAGTGATCATCCGCTGGTGCAGATGGTGAAATACGGCATGGTGGGAGTGCTCAACACACTCATCACTCTCGCCGTGATATTCCTGTGTAAATCGGTGATGGGCATCAACGAATATCTGTCGAACTTCTTAGGCTATTTCTTCGGCATACTCAATTCGTTTGTTTTCAACCGTATCTGGGTATTTCACTCACACACTAAGATACACTCGTCGCTATTGCGCTTTCTGGCCGGATGCGGCATCTGCTACCTGCTGCAGTTTGTCATCCTGTGGCTGCTGACCGGGGCCTTCGGCGATGTGGAATATGATCTCGGATTCTTCGTCATCTCAGGCTACGGCATCGCCACCCTCATAGCGATGGTCGCGTACACAATAGCCAACTTCATCTATAACAAACTCATCACATTCAGTGACACACGCTCCTGAGGCTATCTACGATAAATGCGAGACTTACCGGCAATAGACAGACTGATGGAGAGATACCTCGGCTATCTCACCCTTGAGAAAGGACTCGCGGAGAATACCCGGGAGGCATACGTGCGTGATATCGAAAAGTTCCTGCGATGGTGCGCGGCCGACACATCGGTAGGCTCACCGGCCACGGTGAAGATGCAGGATGTGGCGGCCTTCATGGCCTCGCTCCACGATGTAGGTATCGCGGCGAGGTCTCAGGCCCGTATCCTCAGTGGTCTCAGGTCGTTTTTCAAGTTTATGCGTATCGAGAGCTATATCGATACCGATCCCACATCGCTGATAGAGATGCCGCTGACCGGGAAGCACCTGCCCGAGGTGCTCACCCTCGCCGAGATTGACGACATGGAGGCGGCCATAGACTTCGACAAGCCCGAAGCCCAACGCAATCTGGCGATAATAGAGACGCTATACAGTTGCGGACTGCGCGTAAGCGAGCTCTGCAACCTGCGCATGAGCCGCATTTCCATGCCTGACAGAATGCTGATGGTCGACGGCAAGGGCAACAAGCAGAGGATAGTGCCGATGTCGGACAGAGCCGTGGAGGAAATCAGTGACTATCTGCCTCAGCGCGCCATGATGCCTGTAAAGCCGGGTGAGGAGGACATATTGTTTCTCAACAGACGCGGACACAGGCTCACACGCGTGATGGTGTTCTACATCATAAAGCAGCTGGCCGAGCTCGCCGGCATCCGACGCACCATCTCGCCGCACACCCTGCGCCACTCATTCGCCACCCACCTGCTCGAGGGAGGCGCCAACCTCCGCGCCATACAGATGATGCTGGGTCACGAATCCATCGCCACAACACAGATATATCTGCACACCGACACACGCCAGCTGCGCCGCGAGATACTCTCCCATCACCCTCGCAATGCCTGTAAGCGCCAAAAATGAGTATATACCATGTATTTCGAAGATAAGATAAGATACAATATAGATCAACATATCGGGCTGCGCAAAGATGCGCCCGTAGTGGTCGCTGTTAGCGGCGGTGCCGACTCTGTGGCGCTGCTTGCCGCTCTGGCGGCATCGGGCTACGAGTGTGTGGCGGCCCACTGCAATTTCCACCTGCGCGGAGCCGAGTCTGACAGAGACATGCGCTTTACCCAGGAGCTCTGCGCCCACCTCGATGTAGATCTGTACATCAAGGATTTTGATGTTGACGAGCGATGTGAGGCAACAGGCGAATCAGTGGAGATGGCCTGCCGCGAACTCAGATATGCATGGTTTGACTCGCTCATCGACCGGTTGCGGGCCCAGGCCGTGGCTGTGGCCCACCACCGCGAGGATAATATCGAGACCTTCTTCCTCAATCTCATGCGCGGCTCATCCATATCCGGCCTCACCGGCATGAGATGGCGCAACAATATGGTAATTAGGCCGATGCTCGATCTCTCACGCGCTGAAATCGAGGATTATCTCGCCGCCAGACAGCTGCAATTCGTCAATGACTCGACCAATGCCGAGAATATATACTCGCGCAACAGGCTGCGCAATGTGGTGATACCGGCCATCACCTCACAATTCCCGGGCGCCCAAGCCGGTATCCTCACATCAATGGGCATCCTCACCGAGAACAACGAATTCTACCGCCAGGCCATAGCCGAAAAGACGGAGATATACCTCACCGGTAACGTAATACACCTTGCCGAGCTCATTGCCGAGCAACCCAGCGCAAGGCTGCTGCTCTACGAAATGACACGGCAGTGGGGATTCAACATGAAGCAGATTGACGACATAATAGCGTCGGCCCAAAAGACAGGCCTGTCATTCTCAGCCGGAAACACTACACTCGAACTCGACCGGGGCAAGCTCAACATCGTGGGGCGCACAGCCCTGTCGGCCGATGAGACCGAGGTATCGCTGCACCGCGATATCATATCGCCGCTGAAGATAGCCGTATCAGACCTGCCGGTAGCCACATTCAGGCCATCCCGCGATCCCGGCACAGCTTACTTCGATATATCGATACTCGATGGAGACCCAAAATTCGCCCTGCGCAAATGGAGACGCGGCGACCGCATAACTCCGTTCGGCATGAAAGGATCAAGGCTGCTGAGCGACATCTTCTCAGATGCCAAGTATTCCGCAGCCGACAAACGCGCCACATGGCTGCTCACCCGCAACGGTGTCATCGTATGGGCGGTAGGGCTACGCGCCACCAATCTCTACAGCATCACCCCCGACACACGCCGCTACCTGCGGCTCACCCTCGATCCCAAATCGCGCGCCCGCTGAGCCCACCGCCCCCCCTTTTACCGGAGGGAGCTTCAGCACCCGTTTACAGCCCGAGAGCTTCAGCTCCCGGCCGTTAAGCTCCTGTGATAGGTAGCGATATGGCGATGCTTCTTCTCCTCAAGTATCTCATCCACGGCCATAAAGATACCGCTCTCCTCCACATCCCCGAATTCATAATTGATAGCGGTGCCAAACATCTTCATCGTAGGCGACAGACTCATATAGGCATTGACCAGCGGCGGTATATTTATGCCTCGACGACGCACCTCGGCATTGAGTATGCGGTAATCGGCACGGAAGTCCCGGCCCCGGAAAATCTCCGCCATAGCCGAGCTATCGAAGGAAGTATCCAGCGGATGAATCGGTCTCACCAGCCCCTCGCTATCAGGGAAATGCTTAGAGAGGAAATACAATATCAGATCGCGCGCCTCCACATCATAGCCCGGATACATCGTCACCTTACCGAAGAGATAACGCATATCCGGATATTCCACAGTCAGCGCGCCCAGTCCATCCCACAGATTATCCAGGGCATACAGAGCCTTGGCACCGGCCTTTGACGACTGATACTCAAGACGCACAAACGACCGCCCCAGCTCTATGGTATGAGGCAGGTAATCGCGGACAAACCTCTCGGATAAATCAAACATGTGGCTCGTTGCTATTCTCGGCCGTCCCTCGCCGTCGAGCCTTATCTTATCACCTGTGATAAACCTGTATCCGCCCAGGATCTCGCGCTCATCGGGATTCCATACGATAAGCTGCATACAGGGAGGATCCATCTCATCAAACTCATCGATATCACAATCCTTGCCCGTACCGCCACCGGCCGCACGAAAGGCTATCTCGCGCAGACGCCCTATCTCGCGCATCACATTCGGAGCCTCGCGGCCATCTACCACATAAATTTTGTTACCTCCCTTGTTGGAGTCACGCAGAAAGCGGTCGGCAGTGAGCTCTGCCTCTATCATCTTGGTATCTACGGGTGGGATTATCTCTTGATTCATGACTCAGTAATTATCATTTAGGGCATACCAGTTCTTTGAGGGAATAAACTATCTCCTTGACCCGGGATGCCTCTCGCGCAGCCTCGCGACCGCCACGGAATTCGGTATACGGTATCAGATCACCGACTGCCAGGGCATAACGCTTGCCACTGCTCCTGAACACCTCGGCAGGAAGGCGCAGCATCTCGATATTGAATTTCAGGCCGAGCCGGGCGCGCCAACGCGCAAGCCCATAAAACAATGACGTGTTCTCGCCTGAGAAATATAGTGGCAACACATCCCGGTGATACTGTCGGGCCTTGAGCACAAACATCTTGTGCCACTCCAGATCACGTATCTCGCCGTCATTGCCCCGCCGCGACACCAGACCCGCTGGAAACACCATCACCGGGACATCCGAGGCCATGGCTTCGTTGATTGCGGCTATGGCCTCCCTATCCTGAGCGCCGTGTTTGTTGACCGGAAGAAACACATCCGAGAGCGGCTCCACAGCCATCAGCAGATCATTGACCACAAAGCGGATATCATCACCATATCGCTCGCCGAGCATCCTGATGAGGGCTATGCCGTCAAGCCCCCCCAACGGATGATTGCATACGATGAGCACACGCCGGGCGTCCGGCGCAGGCAGCTTCTCCGGATTGACGATATCCAAAGTGATACCCAAATGCTCCATCACCCCTCTGCAGAATTCCTTACCGCGTAGCGGATGATTGACGCGCAGCATCTCGTTGAGCTGATCCTGACAGATCATGCGCGACAGGGCGTTAACTACAAACCCGGGCACATAGCGCGCCCGGTCGCCGAGTTTATCCCGCAACACCTTATTCAGGTCAATCTGTATGAGAGCCGATGATGCCATATCTCTTTATCAGAACACAAAATTATAAATTTTTCAGCAAAACAATATCCGGCTGACACAAAATTTAATTACTTTTGCACTAAAAGATTCTATCTTAATCCACGATGTCAATGATAAACAAAGCTTGTGAGACACTCGCTGCCACCGGACAGTCGCTGAAAAGCATCGTAAAACTCATTACCCAGACAAGGGCGGCTTCAATCCGCGGGGCAGCCGACGACACGTCACGCCCGCTCATAATCTTAGGCAACGGTCCGTCGCTCAACCGCACCCTTGAGCAATATGCCGCCCAACTCGCCCGCGCCATCACCATGGCCGTCAATTTCGCGGCATCAACCGATGTATTCACACAGATCAGACCAAGATACTACATCCTCGCCGACCCGCATTTTTTCACCGGCACTGACACCGACCCCAACCTGTCGCGACTTTACACGGCCTTTGCCGCAGTAGACTGGAAGATGACACTCATCGTGCCGGTAAGATACTCGGGCAAACTACCCCACGAAGTGACGCTCAACCCCAACATCTCCGTAGCCACGATAAATGCCGTAGGCATAGAGGGATGGCGCTGGCTCACACGCGTTGCCTATTCATCGGGCCGAGGTATGCCCAGGCCGCGCAACGTGCTCATTGCCGCCATAATGGCCGGCGTGCAGATGGGATTCCGCAAGATCTATATCGTGGGTGCCGACCACTCATGGATGCAGACAATATCCGTCAACGACGACAATCAGGTAATGTCGGTGCAGCCGCATTTCTACAAAGACAATGACAAGGAGCTCAAGCGTATCAACACCGCCTACCTCCACTACCCACTGCATCAGATCATACACAGCTTTTACGTCGCCTTCAAGGCATACCATGACATACGCGCCTACGCCGACAGCTGCGGCATCGGGATCTACAACTCCACATCCGGATCATTCATCGACGCCTTTGAGCGCCGTCCTCTCGATTTCGGCTGAGAAGGCCGTATATGACAAAAAGCCACCGGTGACGGTGGCTTTCGTTTCGGGAGGCGGGTGTTCAGGAATCCGTTCCTGCGGTGACTGATGAATCCCAATGGGACTCGCGGGTTAACCCACCCCCGTGTGTTTCTTATGTGATTACGTTTCAGCTTCAATAATTGTTGGCCTTGCGCTCAAACCATCCCTGGTCCATTCCGCATACCGGACAACGCTTGGGCGCCGAGGTGGATTTCACAGTGAATCCACATTTCATGCACATCCATTCCACAGCCTCGGGTGACGAGAATTCCTCACCGGCCTTGAGCCTCTCCATCAGACGCACAAAGCGCTCTTCGTGCATGGTCTCGGCCTTGGCGATATTACGGTAAAGCAATGCGATCTGCGGGAATCCCTCCTCATCGGCTGTCTTGGCAAAGGTATCATAAAGGTCGCTCCACTCCTCGCGCTCGCCTGCGGCCGCCGCGGCCAGGTTATCTACGGTAGAGCCTATCACACCTGCCGGGTATCCGGCCTTGATCTCCACTGTGCCGCCTTCGAGCAATGAGAAGAACTGCTTTGCGTGGCTCAGCTCCTGCTCGGCTGTCTCCATAAACACGGCTGCGATCTGGTGATAGCCTTCTTCAAGCGCCTTCTGGGCGAACAATGTGTAACGTGAACGTGCCTGGCTTTCTCCGGCGAATGACGCGAGCAGGTTGTGCTCGGTCTGTGTACCTTTTATGCTTTTCTTTTCCATATTGAGTGTATTTTTCTTTAGTGTTCTGTATTAAGAACACCGGCCGGCGCTGAATGTTCATGATTACTCCATTTTTTTCATATCTTACGGCTGTCACAATCCGTGTTATTGAGTTTTTTTGTGTAATTTTGCGCATCAATACACTAATCAAGTCACTCCTACGACAGAATGAACCAGTCAGACAGCCTTGTCATCATTCCCACTTATAATGAAAAGGAGAATGTCGCCGCCATTATCGACGCCGTGATGGCCCTGAGCCACCCGTTTGATGTGCTGGTGGTGGATGATAATTCTCCCGACGGCACTGCCGCAATCGTGAAAGAAAAGATCGGGCAATTTCCCGGTCGTGTCCATCTGTTGAGCCGTCAGGGCAAGCAAGGCCTCGGCACAGCATACATCGCCGGATTCAAATGGGCCCTCGACAGAGATTATGAATATGTCATAGAGATGGATGCCGACTTCTCCCATGCCCCGGCCGATCTGCTGCGGCTGCGCGAGGCCGCCGGGCAAGGGGCGGATGTGGCGGTAGGCTCAAGATACTGCACCGGTGTCAACGTGGTCAACTGGCCTATGGGACGCATACTGATGTCGTATTACGCATCTAAATACGTGCGTCTGGTCACAGGAATGCCCGTACACGACACCACCGCCGGATTCGTGTGCTATCGCCGGCGTGTGCTGGAGGCTCTCGACCTCGATCATATCCAGTTCAAGGGTTACGCCTTCCAGATAGAGATGAAATTCACCGCATACAAATACCGGTTCACGATTGTGGAGGTACCGATTATCTTCACCAACCGTGTGCTGGGCGAGTCAAAGATGAATTCGAGCATCTTCGGTGAGGCAGTATTCGGTGTGCTCAAGCTGCGCATCGACAGTCTGTTCAAGAAATTTCCGGATTACAGCAAGCCTCAATCCCTGCAAAAATGACCACAGCAATCATAAATGCCCGTTTGGCCGGAGCCACTGCCGCCGATTCATGGATTATGGTGGATGGTGACCGCATCGCCGCAACGGGCTCAGGCGCCTGTCCTGCCACAGATGCCGTAATCGATGCCGGGGGTGCTTTGGTGCTACCGGGTGTCATCGACTGCCATGTGCATTTCCGCGAGCCCGGCATGACAGCCAAGGCCGACATCGCATCAGAGAGCAAAGCCGCCGCTGCCGGAGGTGTGACATCTTATCTTGAGATGCCTAACACCAGGCCGGCCACCACCACACTGGCTGCCTGGCAGCAGAAGTGTGACATCGCAGCGGCTGATTCGCTCGTCAACTATGCCTTTTTCCTCGGAGCCACCAATGACAATATCGATACACTCAAGGCCGCCGACTACACACGAGTGCCGGGCATAAAGGTATTCATGGGATCATCGACCGGCAATATGCTTGTCGACAATGACTCCACGCTGCGACACATTTTCGCCGAGACATCGGCCATCGTGGCCGCGCATTGCGAGGATACCGGCATCATCAACAGCAATATGGCCGCCTGGCGCCGCGACCACGGCGATGAGGAGCCGCCGATGAGCATGCACAGCGCGTTTCGCTCGGCCCAGGCCTGCATCGCATCGTCAGGCAAAGCCGCCGAGCTGGCACGTGAATACGGCCACCGACTGCATCTGTGCCACATCACCACCGCCGCCGAGCTGTCGCTCATATCCGCAGGCGACACGCAGTCGCGGCTTATCACCGGCGAGGTATCTCCTCACCATCTCATGTGGTGTGACACCGATTACGCCGACCGTGGCTCACGCATAAAGATGAATCCTGCTGTGAAGACCGACGCCGATCGCGCCGCGCTGCGCCGCGCCGTGGCCGACGGCACGATCGACATAGTGGCCACCGACCACGCCCCACACCTTCCGGCCGACAAGGAGGGCTCACCGCTGACAGCGGCCTCGGGCGCGCCTCTGGTACAGTTCTCGCTGCCCTGGATGCTCGACCATTTCTGTGACATCACCGTGCAGCGCGTCATGTGTCAGAATCCGGCCCTGATATTCGGCATAGACGGTCGGGGGGCGATAGCTCCCGGCAATTACGCCGATCTGGTGATTGTGGACGAGACCTCGCCGTATACCGTGACAGATGCCGATGTGGTGTCGAAATGCGGCTGGACTCCGCTCGACGGCACCACACTGCGCCACCGCGTGCGCCTCACCATGGTCAACGGCTCGGTGGTATTCGATCAGGGCCGCTTCGCAGCCGCGGGGGCGGCCATGCCTCTGCGCTTCATCACACGTAACTAATATATCACATATAATATTCCATCATGTTAAAACCAACCAATGTGAAAGACATCAGCCGTGTCGTAGTGAGATTCTCGGGCGACTCAGGCGATGGAATGCAGTTAGCAGGTAACATTTTCACAAATGTATCGGCCGAGGCGGGCAACCAGGTATCTACCTTTCCCGACTATCCGGCCGAGATCCGCGCTCCGCAGGGCTCGCTCAGCGGTGTTTCAGGCTTTCAGGTGAGCGTGGGCATGGGTGTACACACCCCCGGTGACCAGTGCGATGTGCTCATCGCCATGAATGCCGCGGCCCTAAAGACAAATGTCAAATTTCTGAAACCCGGCGGATTCGCGATTATTGACACTGATTCATTCGCTCCCGCCGACCTTAATAAGGCGCTGTATACCACAGATGATCCGGTGGCGGAGGTAGGACTCGACCACGACCATGTCGTGGAGGTGCCCGTCACCAAGCTCACAAAGGCCGCTCTCGAAGGCTCGGGCATGGACAACCGCGCCATGCTGAAATGCCGCAATATCTTCGTGCTCGGTCTGGTGTGCTGGCTCTTCGACAGAAATATCGCCAGCGCGGCCAATTTCATCCGTAACAAATTCGCTAAAAAGCCGCAGGTGGCTGAGGCCAATATCAAGGTGCTCGAAGCCGGATACAATTACGGTGCGAATATCCACGCATCCATACCGGTCTACCGTATCGAGACGGAGGATCCGCGCCCGGGCATCTACACCGATATCAGCGGCAACACGGCTACGGCATGGGGCCTTATCATGGCTTCTGAGAAATCGGGCCGCCCGCTCTTCCTCGGTTCTTATCCCATCACCCCGGCTACAGATATCCTCCATGAGCTGGCCAAACGCAAGGATCTCGGCGTGAAGGCTTGCCAGATGGAGGATGAGATAGCCGGCGTATGCTCGGCAATCGGAGCCTCGTATGCGGGCAATCTCGCTGTCACCTCTACTTCAGGCCCGGGTCTCGCCCTCAAGAGCGAAGGCATAGGTCTGGCCGTGATGGCCGAACTGCCGCTGGTGGTGATCGACGTGCAGCGTGGCGGCCCCTCGACCGGTCTTCCCACAAAGACTGAGCAGACCGACCTGATGCAGGCCCTCTACGGCCGCAACGGCGAGTCGCCGCTCGCGGTAGTGGCAGCTGCCTCCCCCACCGATTGCTTCACGATGGCATTCGAGGCCTGCCGTATCGCCATCGAGCACATGACTCCGGTGATACTGCTCACCGATGCCTTCATCGGCAACGGTGCCAGCGCATGGCGTATTCCCGATGATGATGAATTTCCTGAGATCAAGCCTAAATATGTACCTGAAAGCCTGCGCGAGGCATGGCGCCCATATATGCGGGATGCCGAATCGATGGCCCGCTACTGGGCTATTCCGGGCACCGAGGGTCTGACCCACCGTATCGGCGGTCTGGAAAAAGACCGCGAGACAGGTGCCATATCCACTGACCCCGTCAACCACGAGAAGATGGTGTATGACCGCCGCGAGAAGGTGGCCCGCATCGCCAACGACATCCCGGCCCTCGAAGTGCTCTGCGACGCGGAGGCCGACACGCTGCTCATCGGTTGGGGAGGCACATACGGTCACCTATACACCGCCGCTGAGCAGCTCTGCGCCCAAGGTACCAAGGTGGCTTTCGCACACTTCCGCTATATCAACCCCCTCCCGGCCAACACCGCCGAGGTCATAGGCCGATATAAGAATGTGATCGTGGCCGAGCTAAACACCGGCATGTTCGCCGACTACCTCCAGCAGAAATTCCCGGGCAAAGACATACGCCGCATCAACAAAATACAAGGCCAGCCATTCCTCGTGAAAGAGATTGTGGACGGCGTTAACAAAATTCTCAACTGAAAATGCAAGAGACTTCATATAACGCAGCCGACTTCAAGAACGGACAAAACGTGCGCTGGTGCCCCGGCTGCGGCGACCACGCCATCCTCAACTCCCTGCACAAGGCTATGGCGACCGTTGGCGTCGCTCCACACATGACGGCCGTAATATCGGGTATCGGATGCAGCTCGCGTCTGCCCTACTACATGAATACCTACGGTTTCCACACCATTCATGGCCGTGCGGCCGCCATAGCCACGGGCTTCAAGGTGGCCAATCCTCAGATGACAGTATGGCAGATCTCGGGTGACGGTGATGGTCTGGCCATCGGTGGCAATCACTTCATCCACGCCGTGCGCCGCAACATCGACATCAACATGTTGCTCTTCAACAACAAGATCTATGGTCTCACCAAGGGCCAGTATTCTCCCACGAGCACACGTGGATTCGTGTCCAAATCATCACCTTACGGCACAACTGAAGACCCCTTTGTGCCCGCCGAACTGGTGTTTGGAGCACGCGGACAGTTCTTCGCCCGCTCTATCGATGTCGAGCTGACCACGACCCAGGAAGTGATGGTGGCCGCAGCACGCCACAAGGGCACATCAGTGGTGGAGATTCTCCAGAACTGCGTGATATTCAACAACGGCATACACAGCGCCATCACCGACCGCGAGGTGCGTGCCGACCATACCATACATCTGCGCGACGGCGAGAAGATGCTCTTCGGCAAGAATCTCGATAAGGGTATCGTGCAGGATGGCTTCGGCCTGAAGGCCGTGACCATCGGAGAGGACGGTTACACTATCGACGACGTGCTGGTACACGACGCCAAGTGTCCCACCAACTTCCTGCACCAGCAGCTTGCCATGATGGACGGTGTCACATTGCCGCTCGCAGTCGGTGTAATCCGCGACGTAGACGCTCCCACATATAATGACTCGGTAGATGCCCAGGTGTCCGACGTACGCGGCCGCAAAGGCTTCTCATGCCTTCGCGACATGGTGCTCGCCGGTGACACATGGGAGGTAAAATAACCACCTCTCTTTATCGATTTATCGAGCTTCATCGACACCCCCCTCCCTCCCCCCCTCAGGGGGTCGGGGGGCTTCACCTAAACAAAAACAATGCGCCCCGGGCAGGATTGCCCGGAGCGCATATTATTTATTGGATTGGTGTTACTTTACCTCTACATGGTCTACATCCATCACTTCCACCGAGTCACCGAGCAGACCGTCCATCTCATCCTTGCTGCCTACTACCAGACGCTCGTATTCGCGCAGACCGGTACCGGCCGGAA
>CAZBWZ010000010.1:0-34371 GCA_964495725.1 uncultured Bacteroides sp. | reverse complement strand
ACTTTTTTATTTTACATTAGGCGCAATATAGCAGACAGCTCGTTCGTGCCAGAGATTGCGAAATCGACTGCAAAGATAGTGGTTTTTGCATAATCTGCAAAATTTCAGATGCTATTTTTTCATTTTTCCGCAGATGAATGATATGACATCGGCCTGAATCTTAGATTTGAGTATGTAATTGAGACCTATGTAGATGGTGAGTGCTGTTACTGACTGTAGCAAGAGCACCACAGGTGCGGGTGTGTCGATAATGGATATGGCAGCGACGGGTGGCCACACTGAGAGTGTGAGCAGGGCATACGGGGCGAGGTCGCGGCAATATGAATATACGCCCGATCCGGTGGCGCGGCATACGCATACCAGTGTTATCACCCACGCGATAACAGCGGCAGCAATCTGCCCTATGAGCAATATACGGATACCGAGGAGGATGTCTCCCGGAGACGTAAGCGACATGTACGGGAAGGTGGCAGCGAGGGCTATCACCACGGCCAGATCCCTCACCACTTCCATTGCCATGATCAGTTTCGATTTGCCCAGCGAGATGATATGATTGTTGTAAACACCGGTGATCACGGTGAATATTCCACGGATCAGTAACAGCTGAAACAGTGGTATCGAGAGATCCCACTTGTCATGAAACAATGTATGGAATATGGGGGTTGCCATCATGGCCAGTCCGCCGAGCGCAGGAAAGGTGATATACGCTGTCATGCGGTTCATCTTAGAGCAAAGGGCACGGAATCGCTCTTTATCATCCTGTACGGCAGAGAGTGTGGGCAGGAAGGAAGATGTGAGAGTCTGCAAGATCGACATGACACCCATCTTGCTCCACTTGTCGCCCTGTGTGTAATAACCCAACGGAGCGAGTCCGATGCGGTTACCGATGACGAAGGAATAGATATACTGAAAGAATGTGTTGAGAGCTGATGAAAACATCATCGATCCACCGACAGTGAAGAAGCTGCGTAGCACCGGTATTGAGAATCGGATGAGCGGCACCCATTTCGACATCATCCATATAACCAGTGATTTTGTCGCGCTCGTGATCACATATTGCCATACCATAGCCCAAGCCCCGAAGCCTGCGAAAGCGAGCCAGAGCCCCGCCACTCCTCCGCAGATGAGCGACACGATATTGGCTATGGCAACCGGTCGCACATTCATTTGCTTGACAAAGCGGTTGACCTGTACTATCGACAGGGCATTGAGGATGAATGTGAGGAATGATATGCGTGCCAGAGGTATCAGACGCAGGTCGTCATCAAAGCACATCGCTATCAGGGGCGCTCCGGCAAAAAGTATCAGATAGATAAATGTGGCTACCCCGATGTTAAACCAGAATACCGTGCTATAGTCGAGTTGTGTCGGCTCCTTGCGCTGTAGCAGGGCGTAAGAGAAACCGCTGTCGACAAGGATAGAGGCGAATGCCTGAAATATGAGTACGGCTCCTACCAGTCCGTAATCATCGGGGGTAAGGAGCCATGCGAGCACCAGACCGGTGATACCATATATCACCTGTGAGCCAAGGCGGTCTACAGTATTCCATTTCACCGCGCGGGCTGTGCGCAGCTTCAGCGACTCATCACTCATCGGTGGTCAGCTGCTCAAGTTTCACGCCGGGCGCACGTTTCTTTATTTTAGGTTGACCTGTATAATATACAGTGCCGGAGCCGACTCCATAGACCGTCAGAGCCTCGCGCGCATCACACCATATAGAGCCTGTGCCGGCCACCCAGCATTTTGATTTCACAGAGGTTGTGGCGGCTGCATCGATGGCACCTACACCGGCGATCGTATAGCTTGCCTCATTGACAGCTCCGGAGACGGTGATTGTGCCCTTGCCGGCTTGGGAGGCTGCGCTCAGACGTGTACACTTTACCTCTGTAGCTACAATAGCTCCATTGCCGATTACCTTAAGTGACAGATCCTCGACGGGTGCAGGAGATTCCAATGTAATGGTCTCACAACCAAGATTCGTAGCCTTGGCGAGCGATGAAGAATATACTGTTACAGTAGGCAGATCGTGAAGCAATGCGGAATCCGAGCTTACCTCGATCTTCAGTTTCGCTTTATTGAAAGAGAAGGTGATGGCATGGGCCACAGACGGGTGGCACTCGAATACTGCGTAGCCGGCCGAGTCGGGGTTGCACTTATACACCACGTTGAGGTCGGAAGACACTGTGAGATCATTGAAGTCGTTGAATCTGGGTCTGTACTTACTTTTGCCGGCAGCGCAGGCTCCAAGCGCAATTATTCCGGCACATATAATAATTGATACCTTTTTCATGAATTGGAGATGATGGATTCCGGATAATACTGTTGCTGCACACTGTCGATTATCTCGAACAGTTGCTCGGCAGTGTCCGCCTGAAGCATGGCGATGCGTGTGGGTTTGAAGTTGTCGATACCCTTGAAGAGAGGGCACACCGCAAGATGTCTGCGGATATGGAGAATGCCACGGTATTCGTCAATACGCTTCATGCTCTCTGTGATCTGCCTGCGCAGTATCTCGAATTTTTCAGCGACAGATACCGGCGGCAAGCCCTTGAGCTCACGAAATATCCATGGTGCGCCTATGGTGGCGCGCCCTACCATCACACCGTCCACACCATAATGGCTGAAGGCGCGCTCTACATCCTGTCGCGAGCATATGTCGCCGTTGCCTATCACCGGGATGGTGAGTCGCGGATTATCCTTGACGCGTGCAATCATCTCCCAGTCGGCTGAGCCGGTGTACATCTGTGAACGGGTACGTCCGTGTACGGTGATAGCCTGTATGCCGCAATCCTGGAGCTGTTCGGCGAGTTCTACGATAATCTTATTTTCGCAGTCCCAGCCCAGACGGGTTTTCACCGTCACGGGGATATTTACAGCCCGGACTACCGCCCGGGTGATATCAAGCATCTTGGGAATATCGCGGAGCATACCCGCTCCGGCACCTTTTCCGGCTACCTTCTTGACCGGACAGCCGAAGTTGATGTCAAGGATTTCCGGACCGGCCTCCTCAACGATTTTCGCAGCCTCTACCATGGGGGCTACCTCGCGGCCGTAAATCTGAATTGCGGTCGGACGTTCGCCGGGGTGGATTGATAGTTTGCGGGTGGTGGCTGCTATGTTGCGGATGAGAGCATCAGACGATACAAACTCGGTATAGACCATGTCGGCACCCATCTCCTTGCATATCAGTCTGAACGACTGATCCGTGACATCTTCCATCGGTGCTAACATCACAGGTTGTGATCCGAGATCGATGTTGCCGATTTTCATGAGTGTTTACTTAGGATTTTTCTCGTAGTAAGGGATATCGACAAGACGCACGTTGAAGCGCAGGTTGGAGTAGGGCGGTACCGAAGTCGACGAAGTGCCGTAGGCCATCGCATAAGGGATAATGATTTCGGCGGTGTCACCCACGTGCATGGTCTCGAATGCAGCGGTCCAACCCGGAATCACGGCATCGAGTCTCACACGGTAGATACCAGGGCCATATTTAGTCTGTGTGGTCGAAGAGTCAAAGGCCACGTCATTACAGTAACGGCCTATGTAGCGGGCGTCAATAGTGGAAGTGGAGAGGGGAGACAGGTTGCCCTCGGTCTCGCGTGTATCATTAAAATAATGAATGAGTACATATGAGCCGGGATTCCAAGCCGGTACTATCGTCTTGTAATAAGGTGTGCCATCGGAGTTGGTGCGCTGCTGCATCTCGGCGAGCCACTCGGTGTTTTTCTCAGCCCACGATATATATGCTGACTGATTTATTCCATTATCGTCGTCGCTGCATGCACACAGGCATGCGAGCGACAGCGATAGGATAAGGAGATATACGGGAAATCGTTTCATTTAATTATATTTTGCGGAGCAGAGAGTTGAGGCTCACGTTATCGTGGATGAGCTTGTGCAGGTCGGCTACAGCCACACGGGTTTGCTTCATTGAGTCGCGTTCGCGTAGTGTCACTGTGTTATCCTCAAGAGTCTGATGATCTACGGTGATGCAGTAGGGGGTGCCGATGGCATCCTGGCGGCGGTAGCGCTTGCCGATAGAGTCTTTCTCATCGTAGTGGGTGGTGAAGTCAAACTTGAGGTCGTTGACTATCTCACGAGCCTTCTCTGGCAGGCCGTCTTTGCGTACGAGCGGCATCACGGCACATTTCACAGGCGCAAGAGCAGCGGGCAGATGGAGCACGACGCGTGATTCGCCGTTTTCGAGGGTCTGCTCTTCGTATGACGAGCATAGCACGGACAGGAACATGCGGTCAACACCGATCGATGTCTCGATTACATACGGTGTATAGCTTTCATTGAGCTCCGGATCAAAATACTGGATTTTCTTGCCTGAGAACTTCTCGTGCTGCGAAAGGTCGAAATTGGTGCGGGAGTGTATGCCCTCCACCTCTTTGAATCCAAACGGCATCTGGAATTCGATGTCGGTAGCTGCGTTGGCATAGTGGGCGAGTTTCTCATGGTCGTGGTAGCGGTATTTGGTATCACCCAGACCAAGGGCCTTGTGCCAGCGCAGGCGCCAGTCCTTCCAGTATCCAAACCACTCCATCTCACTGCCCGGACGTACAAAAAACTGCATCTCCATCTGCTCGAACTCGCGCATCCTGAAGATAAACTGACGGGCTACTATCTCATTACGGAAAGCCTTGCCGATCTGGGCTATACCGAATGGAATGCGCATTCGGCCGGTCTTCTGCACGTTGAGGTAGTTGACAAAGATACCCTGGGCGGTCTCCGGACGCAGATACACTGTCATTGCTCCATCGGCAGTGGAGCCCATCTCGGTCTTGAACATAAGATTGAACTGACGTACCTCTGTCCAGTTTTTCGTGCCGGAGATGGGGCATACGATACCCTCGTCGAGGATAATCTGACGCAGCTCCTCAAGGTTGTTGTCATTCATGGCATCAGAGAAACGCTGATGCAGGGCCTCGCGCTTATTCTTATGCTCGGTCACTCTCGGATTGGTCTGACGGAAGAGGGCTTCGTCAAATGACTCTCCGAAGCGTTTGCGTGCCTTGGCTACTTCCTTTTCAATTTTATCATCGATTTTGGCAATCTGCTCTTCGATGAGTACGTCTGCACGATAGCGTTTTTTTGAGTCGCGGTTGTCAATCAACGGGTCGTTGAATGCATCGACATGACCTGAAGCCTTCCAGATAGTCGGATGCATGAAGATGGCGGAGTCAATACCCACGATATTCTCGTGGAGCAGGGTCATGGCCTCCCACCAGTAGCGTTTGATGTTG
Source organism: uncultured Bacteroides sp. (assembly GCA_964495725.1). Taxonomy (GTDB): domain Bacteria; phylum Bacteroidota; class Bacteroidia; order Bacteroidales; family Muribaculaceae; genus CAG-873. Next base: position 29,122 of record CAZBWZ010000010.1, on the reverse strand, counting down.
TTTTTGAGTTCCACTCCGTTCTGTCCGTAATCATAGACAGCCGACAAACCGTCGTAAATTTCACTTGAGGGAAAGACAAAACCGTATTCTTTGGCATGAGAAACGATTTTTTTGAAAACATCTTCTTGTTGAGCCATGAGATATGTCTGTTATTTATGGGTTTGTAGATGAAGATGCGCGTCAGCATTAAGATGCGCGCTTTAAGTTGCAAAGGTAGTAAAAAACGGTGAGAATATCAGTGAATAAAGTAAAATTAACTTTTAAAGACGTGGATATTTATCTATCGTATTGAAAAATATATATCTATCATATTGAAACAACTTGGTGAAGGCATCAGACGGGAAATCCTTTCTTACCGGTTGATGTCTGATTGGTGTGAGCACACATTTATTGGTCATCGCCAGCCACTTTGTCATTGATTTCAATTGTAGAGCTATAGATGCCATTGTCAAGATTCTGCAGGAAGGAAAAGCGATCGCGCTGCGGATTGTCAATAAGGGCGAGAACCTGATACGTACCGTCGGCAAAATCATGTTCATCGTATCCGCGTGCCGCTACAGTGTAGCTCACCGAGGCGGGTCCGCTGAACATAAACTTCACGTCATAATCAGAATTGTTGTAAATGCAGACACGCGATCCCTCACCGCCATTATCCGCGATCCGCGATATGCTCTCTACATTCACCTGACCCTGATTGCGGTAGTCCTTTACTTCAAGGTCGATGAGGCGGGCGTTGGCCATGGCAGCATGGGCTCCGCCCGGATACATGTCAAGATAGCGTGTATATCCATCACGGGTATCCTGCTCTGTGGCTGAAGTCCAGGCCGTAGGCTCCGAGCCCCAGTTGACCGTCTCTATCGAGTCAATGCGCTCTGATGAGTCGTAGTATAAGTCACTTGGAGCCAGAGCCTGATAAGAGAGCCATGTGTCGAGATCATTTGCGGCAAGGGATATGCGGTAAAGTGAGTCAGTGCGCAGTCTTACTCTTTCTTCCAGTATCCCGCGGGTAGACACAGGCAGTTCGTCAGCTTTGGCGAGATTGGCCATTCGGGCTAAAGGTGGCACCTGTGAGGGCTTTGACATCCGTGCCGGATCGAAAAACACACTGTCCATTATGGCCAGATATCCCGACAGGGCTTCATCGGCATAATACGTGTTGTGAGGATCGCACAGATAGGATACGAGTGCATCTTCATCGCTGTGAGCCAGAATGTAGTCGAGCTCGGCACGCTGAGCGCGCCGGTCGGTGGTGAATATAATCACTGAGCCGGCAATAAGAAACAATATCGCGGCTATGGCGGATGCTTGTCGCTGACCAGGCAGGATAGTACGGTCAGCCCCATACGATTGAATGAACATCAGACCGGCCCCCGCACCTGCCAGCAGCAGTGACAGACCGGTGGTGATACCTGTGCTCAATCCGGTAATCACGCAGACTGCGACAAGCAGCATGACAGCAAACAATATGCCCGACAATTGCATCGCTATCCTGACCAACTCGAGTCTGCGCTTGTGGCTTGCCTCAAGATGTCTGATCGATCTATTCGCTTCGTCAGTATGTCTGCCCCGGGGGTGGCGTCGCAGGTACTGCGAGAAGTCATCGGCTGAGACACATGCACTGAAAAAGGCATCATCGCCCACAGTGGGCCGGTATTCGATGTCTGAGTCACAGTCGGCCACACTGTAACCACGCATCATGTTGATGATAAGGCTACGCTGAGGAGTGAGACGGGTTTCAGCAAATGACCCGGACACAGGCAGTCGCGAGATATATGTCAGTGCCTTGCGGGCATCTTTCAGGTCATGACGCTTGTCGGAGGACTGACGGTTGAGTGCCGAGATGATAATATTGAGCATCTCGGCTGCTACCACAGTCGCCATTTCTTTCATGCGGTCGCTGTCAGCTCCGTATATGCCGGCCAGGTTGCCGAGGGATGTCTCGGTATCCTTGGCCAGATATATGGCATCGTTGATTACGGACAATCCGGCAGCTCGCTTTCTTCTGGCAGCTGATATAGCTCCGGATATTATATCGATATAGGTTTCGCCCACTTATATTGGAGAAATAGAATGTTACGCAATAAAAAGTTGCGCAAAGTTACGAAATTTTGTATTTTTTGCCGTTGCTATACTTACTAATTTGTATATTTGCATAAAATTTAGAGTTCTTAACAACAATTTATGAAGATAAAGATTTCAACACTCTTATTACTCGCCGCTACCTTGACGGCATCCGCTCAGACTGACGGGCAGAAAGAGCGTGTCAGGGAGGTGATCGCGGGTTACATGCCACAGCCCAAGGGATTCGCCATTCCTACAGTGGACAGTATCGGAGTGGACAATAAAAAAAAGGTGGTGACCGTAAAATGCGGTGAAACAATCACATATATTCCCCTTACGTCAGATGCCTTGGCTCAGCTGAAATCCGGTATTCTCGAAGCACTTGGCGAGTATGGCAATTACAAGGTGAAGATTATCTCAAGCGATGGCCGGGATCTTGACAAGCTGGTGTATCTCGCACCCAAAAAGGTAGTACGCCCTAAGGAAAAAGGAAAATTCGTGACCCATGTCGACGGAGTGAAGGCACCACTCGGACTGCAGAACAATCATATAGCGCTATGGCAGAGCCACGGCAGATATTTCAATCAGAAGACTAACCAGTGGAGCTGGCAGCGTCCGCGACTCTATGAGACATGTGAAGACCTCTTTACACAGAGTTTCGTAATTCCATTCCTCATGCCTATGCTTGAAAATGCCGGTGCATATGTCATGAGTCCGCGTGAGAGAGACATAAATACGCGGGAATACATCATAGATAATGATGATAAAACATCGGAGTATGAGGAATCCGTAGCATGGAGTGATACCGGTAAACCGGGATTCGGATGGGATGGCTCGGTCCTGGAAGGCACAGAAAATCCGTTTACCGCAGGCTCTGCAAGAATGATGGCGGCAGCCGGTAAGAAGAATCCCGTGGCTGTGGCATCATGGAATGATGAAATTGAAAAGCCCGGTATGTATGCGGTATATGTCTCCTATCAGTCATTGCCCAACAGCGCTACGGATGCTGAATACACCATCAATGCTGCCAACGGTCCTCATAAAGTGAAGGTAAACCAGCGTATGGGAGGCGGCACATGGGTCTACCTCGGCCACTATCCCTTCAATCAAGGCCTGAGCGATACACCATTGGTGACCCTAAGCAATATATCGGCTGATAAAGGGGCGGTGATTACTGCTGATGCCGTGAAGATAGGCGGAGGTATGGGCAATGTGGCTCGTAAGCCTCTCGCCCCGGCCGACACTCTGACTGAATATGAGGCTACCGTGAGCGGATATCCCCGATTCACCGAGGGTAGCCGCTACTGGCTGCAGTGGGCCGGGGCTCCTGACAGTGTGTACTCCCAGACATATGGTACCGATGATTACACCGATGATTACACAAGCCGTGGCCGCTGGGTCAACTGGCTTGCCGGAGGCTCGTCAGTGCTGCCTGACCGTGAAGGTCTCGGAGTGCCGGTCGACCTGTCGTTTGCATTTCATTCGGATGCAGGCATTACACCTGACTCTACAGTAATAGGTACGCTCGGTATATACTATACCAATAACAGGGAATCGTATGAAAACGGCACGTCACGTCTGGCCGCCCGTGACCTGACGGATGCGGTGATGACCAACATCGTAGACGATGTGAAGAGCACATTCTATCCCGACTGGGTGCGACGTGGTATGTGGGACAGAAACTATGCCGAGGCTCGGGTCGCCGAGGTGCCGGCGATGCTGCTTGAGCTTATGTCTCATCAAAATTTCGCCGACATGCAATATGGTCTCGATCCCGCATTCCGCTTCGTGGTGTCAAGGGCTATATATAAAGGAATGCTCGATTTCCTCTCGCGTCGCGATGGCCATCCCATGGTGGTGCAGCCTCTGCCGGTGCGCAGGATGCAGATCTCAGGAGGAGATAACGGCAATTACCGTCTGTCATGGGCCGAAAGGGTTGACACACTTGAAGCTACTGCCACCCCTACATATTATATAATAGAAGAGCGGGTGGGGGATAACACTGGATTTTCAAAACTGGCACAGGTAAAGGACACGTATTACGACATCACGGTCAGTGACGATAAGATACACAGCTACCGGGTGATAGCTGGTAATGACGGTGGTGTGAGCTTCCCGTCGGAGATACTCGCATTACGTTATGTTCCCGGCAAGCCCCGTGTGATGGTGGTCAATGGATTCAATCGCGTCGGTGCCCCGGCCTCGTTTGACTATGGTGAGGCAGCCGGTTTCTACAATGAGATTGATCCGGGTGTGCCATACGTATATGATATCGCCATGACCGGTCCACAGTTTGAATTCCGCCGTAATGTGCCCTGGACTACAGACGAAAGTGCCGGCATGGGTGCTTCGCGTTCGTACTATGAGAATAAAGTGATTGCCGGCAACACCTTCGATTTCGTATATATCCACGGCAAGTCGATAGCGGCAGCCGGATACGGATTCATATCATCAGGATCCGAGGCATTCGCCGCCGATGGTACTGATGCAGAGGTTGTAGACCTTATTCTCGGTGCGCAGAAGGAATCCGCAACGGGTACAGGATACTACGGCACATATTACAAGACATTCACACCGGAGATGCAGCAGCAGCTTACCGACTATGCCAAGGCCGGAGGTAACATAATGGTGAGCGGCGCATATATCGGCACCGATCTATGGTGTAACCCGTACTCCGACAAGAACACTTCAGATGCTGACACTAAGTTCGCACAGGAAATACTCGGATACAAATGGAGGGCAGGAAACGCTTTCAAAGGATGGGCTATAAATGCAGTGCCGTCACCATACCGGATGTTCGACCATGAGCATTTCTCATTTTGGACGGAGATTATCGGTGGAGTTTATGATGCTTCCTATGATGCAATATCGCCGGCAAACTCATCGTCACATTCGATCCTGAAATACTCAGGTACTGACTTTATGGCCGGTACTGCAATGGCTGCTGACACACACAAGGCAGTGGCCATGGGTGTGCCATTTGAGAAAATCAGTGAATCTGATCAGCGAGACAAGTTAATGAACAACATTCTAAAATTCCTGATAAAATAAATCATCATGATTAAGGCATATATCTTAAGAAGCAGCGACAGCGAGCTCACAGCTAAGTCGCTCGAATCATCTCCGCTCGTGAGCGATGTAGTGATTGTAGATACTCCGATGACAGCTACCGCGACTCTCCGCGAAATAGCATCGGACGATCACACTCACGAATTTACATTGCTCTATACCGGCAGCAATGCCCTTGAGCCCGGCTACCTCGCTCTTGACCGTTTTGTAGAGGTGGCGGCAATGACAGGCGGCGGGCTGCTATACAGCGACTACTATACGGAAATAGACGGCGAGCAGCAGCGTGTGCCTACAATCGACTATCAGGAGGGCTCACTTCGTGATGATTTCAATTTCGGATCGGTGTTGTTCTACCGTACGTCAGTGTTACGGGAAGCTGTGGCCGGATTCGATGCTGACTACAAGGCTGCGGGTCTCTACGATCTGCGTCTGCGTGCCAGCCGTATAGCCCCCGTGGTGCATATCAACGAATTCCTGTACCGTGATGTCACCACCGACAACCGTAAGTCGGGCGAGAAACTTTTTGACTATGTGGATCCGCGCAACCGGGCCAACCAGATAGAGATGGAGCAGGCCTGCACGGCCCACCTCAAGGCTATCGGTGCGTATCTTGAGCCTCATTTCAAGGATATCAGCATCGAAGCCGGAGACTTTCCCGTAGAGGCCTCAGTCATCATACCCGTGCGCAACCGGGTGCAGACGATCGCTGATGCTGTGAAGAGCGCTCTCTCGCAGACGACAGACTTTAATTACAACGTCATTGTCGTTGACAATCACTCGACTGACGGCACATCGGAGATTCTCGAAAAGATAGCAGCAGAGGATTCCAGATTGCTGCATCTGTGTCCCGAGCGCCCTGATCTGGGAATCGGAGGATGCTGGAATTACGGTATCAATGACCCGCGTTGCGGCAAATTCGCCGTACAGCTCGACAGTGATGATGTCTACAGCGACAGCAATACTCTGGCAAAGGTCGTGGCCGCTTTTAAGGAGCTCAAGTGCGGCATGGTGGTAGGCACGTATTCACTCACCGACTTCCATGGCAATCCGCTGCCTCCGGGCGTAATAGATCACCGCGAATGGACTCCTGACAATGGCCGAAACAACGCCTTGCGCATCAACGGACTCGGTGCTCCGCGTGCATTCTATACACCCTTGCTCCGCGAGATACATCTGCCCAACACATCATACGGCGAGGACTACGCTGTGGCTCTCGCTATCTCACGTGAATATCAGATCGGCAGAATCTATGACGTGCTCTACCTGTGCCGTCGATGGGAAGGCAATTCAGATTCGGCCCTGCCTATCGATAAGGTGAATGCGAATAATCTATATAAAGACCGTATCCGCACGTGGGAGGTAGCTGCCCGTCGCAAACTCAACTCCACAAAGCGATGATAGATATCGACAGTTTCTTCAGTCGTCAGTTCTCGCTCTGGCCGTTGGCTGCGTCTAACTTTTCCGCTCTCGACAATGTCGTAATCCGCGATATAGCGGATTGCGACGGATTCAGGGTGCAGTTTAATCCGGCGCGAATCGTATCCACAGGCGCCAATGTGAGCAAAGATGCCATAAAGGCCCGCAAGTGTTTCTTATGTGAGGCCAACCGTCCGTCACAGCAGATAGGTATCGATTGGGGAGAGTATACGATACTCGTGAATCCGTATCCCATCTTCCCCGGTCATCTCACCATTCCGTCAAAGCATCACACTCCCCAACGGATAGGCGGGCGTGCGGGCGATATGATGCGGCTTGCTGCTGAGCTACCCGGTTACACGATATTCTACAACGGAGCTAAATGCGGTGCGTCTGCTCCCGACCATATACACTTTCAGGGAGTGCCCTCGGCCATGTTGCCGTTGTGGGACTCTGTGAAAGACAGTGGTGACAATAAGGTGATCGGCGCCCAGAGGGCATACGTAATTAGATATGATGATATAGCGGCCGCAGAAAAAGAAATGAAAGATTATCTGGCGACACTGCCATCCGACCAAGAGAGTGGCGAGCCCATGATCAACGTGCTGTGTAAAGCCGGCACCCTCGTGGTGATTCCGCGTCAGCGTCACCGTCCGTCAGATTATGGCAGTGACGACGGGCAGATACTGCTGTCACCGGCTTCGATCGACCTTGCCGGAGTGCTCATCACACCATTGCGTCGCGATTTTGACAACATCGATGCATCCACAGTGAGACGTGTACTGTCGGAGGTGAGTTTTACGTGATAACTTATCATCTATGGAGGAGATTGTTAACGTCGGCATAATGTCGGCAAAGAGACTTGAGTTTACATTGCATGGCAGCTTCCGTATGGGAGATGAAATCGTCAGCGGAGCTGTCAGTCTCAGCTCGCGCGGATTCGGAGAGCCTCTGGATTTTGTTCCTGTCGACGAAGATGCCTTTGCAGAGGTAAGTGACGTGACGATCGGTGTAAACTTCCACTGGCAGAGAAAAGAGACACAGCGCTTCCGTGGAAGTATCCGTGTGGTCAAGGACGGCGATGAGCTCGTGCTTATCAATTCCATCGGAGTGGAGGAATATCTGAAAAGTGTCATCTCATCTGAGATGAGCGCCACATCGAGCATAGAGCTGCTAAAGGCCCATGCCGTGATCTCACGCAGCTGGGTGCTGGCACAGATATGTCCTGACAAAGATGCACCGCACACGGTATCCACACACGGTAATAGTCTCTATCAAGAGCATATCGTGTGGTATGATCACGATGATCACGCATTATTTGATGTTTGTGCTGATGACCATTGCCAGCGCTATCAAGGTATAACTCGGGCATCAACGTCTGCTGTGGCCGAGGCGGTTGAGTCTACCCGCTCTCAGGTGCTCGTGAGCGACGGACACCTGTGTGACGCTCGTTTTTCCAAGTGCTGCGGTGGAGTGATGGAGCAGTTTGAAAGCTGTTGGTCCGATACACATAAATCCTACCTCATAGCCAGGGCCGATACTCCCACACCTGATGTATTCCCTGATCTCACCAGTGAAGATGAGGCTGAAAGATGGATATTGTCATCACCCGGCTCTTTCTGCAATACATCAGATTCGCGTGTGCTGAGACAGGTGCTCAATAACTACGATCAGGAGACAGCGGATTTCTACAGATGGACAGTGTATTACGATACGGATACATTAAGCGAGCTTGTGCGCCGCAAATCTGGGATCGACTTCGGAAGAATACTTGATCTCCTGCCTCTGCAGCGCGGCACATCGGGCCGTATTGTTAAACTCCGCATCGTAGGCGAGAAGACGACGGTAGACGTGGGAAAAGAACTGGAGATACGCCGATGGCTCAGCGAGAGTCATCTTTATAGTTCGGCCTTTGTTGTAGAGCACGTCACTGATGGCTTCAGGCTGCACGGTGCAGGGTGGGGCCATGGAGTAGGTCTCTGCCAGATCGGAGCGGCCATGATGGCTGACAAGGGTTACGATTACCGTGAGATTTTATCACATTATTATCCGGGCAGCACTATTGCTGATAACTATAATAAACAATGAACCAGAACACTAAATCCGGTAACCGGCTTACGGCCCTTGATGTGATGCGCGGCATCACGGTAGCCGGCATGATACTTGTCAATAATCCGGGCTCATGGGGACATATATATGCGCCTCTCGAACATGCCGAATGGATAGGTCTCACACCCACCGATCTTGTCTTTCCATTCTTCATGTTCATAATGGGAGTGTCCACGAGCATGTCGCTGCGTAAATATGAATACCGATTCTCATCACAAGCGTTTCTTAAGATACTCCGACGCGCCGTGCTGCTCGTGCTGATAGGTTGGGCTCTTAGCTGGATGTCCCGCACATGGTACAGGTTGCAGAGCGGAGAATATTGCTTTATCGACTCAGTGATCAATTTCGAGAACATGCGTTATCTCGGGGTGTTTCCACGTCTCGGTATCTGCTATTTCGCCACGGCGACGCTGGCGCTTGCAATGAGCGAGAAGTGGCTAAGATGGGTGGCGGTGGCGATACTGGGGGGATACACCATTTTGCTATTCGCCTGCCACGGATTTGATTTTTCCCAGGATAACATTATCTCGGTAGTGGACCGCGCCATACTCGGCGAGAAGCACATGTATACGGATACGGTAGGTGAGACCAGTATGAAATTCGACCCGGAGGGATTGCTGAGCACGTTACCGTCGATAGTACACTGTATTATCGGATATCTTTGCGGGATGATGCTGATGCGTGTCAAGGACAACACCATGCGTTCATACAATCTCTTTATCGTAGGCTTTGTATTGACGGCAGCGGGTTTTCTTCTGAGTTACGGATGTCCGATCAGTAAGAAGATCTGGTCTCCTACCTTTGTATTCACCACCTGCGGATTGGCATCCTCTCTGCTTGCATTGCTCATCTGGGCACTCGACATCAAGGGCAGACAGGGCGCCTGGAGTGAGTTTTTCAGGGTTTTTGGTATCAATCCCCTCTCTCTGTATGTATTGTCAACGATTCTGGCCGTCTCGATGATAAGAATTACCGTTGGTTATGATTCGTTAACAAATATTAATACGAGTCTGCAGGGCTTTATTTACCAGAAATTAGTAATTTTGTGCTGTAGTGATAAGACTCTTGCGTCATTCATATTCGCCATGCTCTTCGTTTTACTCAACTGGAGCGTTGGGTATGTCTTGTATAAGAAAAAAATAATTGTGAAACTATGATACTTATTGCTGACAGTGGAGGCACCAAAGTAGAGTGGTGTCTGCTTGACCGCAAAGGAGAAGTGCAACGAATCGTTACCATAGGAATGAATGCGCTTATGGTGACAGTACCTGAGATGACCCGAAGGATATCAATGGAGGTGGTCACACCTCTGGGTAACCTGAAAGACGAGGTCAGGAAAATATACTTTTACGGAGCCGGATGTGTGTCACCGTCAGTATGTGATGGTGTGCGACGTGCTCTTGCGGCTAATTTCACAAATGCTGAAGAAATCAACGTCTGCAGCGACCTTGTGGGCACTGCGCGTGCATTGTGCGGCAACGAGCCCGGTATAGCATGTATACTCGGCACCGGATCAAACTCGTGCTATTATGATGGCCAGAAGATAAGCCGTAATGTCTCGGCCTTAGGATACATCCTCGGTGACGAAGGCAGCGGCGCGTATCTCGGCAAGATACTTGTGAGTGATGTGCTCAAGGAGCAGCTGCCCGAGGATATCAGGACAATGTTTCTCAAACAATACCCGATAACGACGGTAGAAGTGATACAGCGCGTATACCGCGAGCCCGGCGCTCAGAGTTATCTGGCTTCGTTCACACCTTTTCTCAAGGCCCATCTCGACCATCCGGCTATCCACAAGCTGGTGTTTGATGCATTCTGTGCATTTTTCAACCGTAATGTAAGAGTATATTCCCTTCCCGAGCTGCCTATCAATTTCGTGGGGTCCATAGCATATTATTATGTGGATGTGCTCAAAGAAGCCGCCGAACACTGCAACTTCAAGATAGGTCGTGTGATAAAGACACCTGTTGACAGACTCGTCAAATATCACATCGAGCATATTGACGATGAATTATAAAGGGTAGGATATCCGAATAATAACAATAAATCTTTGTGTAGATGGCATTTGTGAAGATAAGTGAGCAAGACTCACTATATGATCACCTTGAAAACGAAAGCATCGGCCAATTGCTGCATGATATCAACAACGAGGACAAAAAAGTGCCTCTCGCTGTAGAGCGGGCCCTCCCGGCAATAGAGAAGCTCGTGACCCAGACAGTGCCCCGTATGCAGCAGGGCGGACGCATATTTTATATAGGAGCCGGCACATCGGGACGTCTCGGGGTGCTCGATGCATCCGAGATACCCCCCACATTCGGTATGCCTCCCGGCTGGGTAGTGGGTATCATCGCCGGAGGTGACACGGCTCTGCGCAGTGCGGTGGAGAATGCCGAAGACGACACGGCACAGGGATGGCTTGATCTCAAGGCTCATGACATCAACGAACATGACACGGTGATAGGTATCGCAGCCTCAGGTACAACTCCGTACGTGGTGGGGGCGCTCAAGGCATGTCGGGCCCACGGCATACTTACCGCTGCCATTACCTCTAATCCTGACGCTCCGGTGTCGGATGCAGCTGATATTCCTATCGAAACCGTTGTCGGTCCGGAATTTGTGACCGGCAGTTCGCGTATGAAATCCGGCACAGCCCAGAAGATGGTATGTAATATGATATCTACCACCGTGATGATAAAGCTCGGACGTGTACACGGCAATAAAATGGTGAATATGCAGCTTACCAATGCCAAGCTTGTAGACCGTGGCACACGCATGGTGATGAGCGAACTGGGCGATGATGCGCTGACATACGAGCAGGCACAGCGCTTGCTGTTGCTCCACGGCTCGGTTGCCGCCGCTGTCGCTGCTGTAAATACGGGTAGGTCAGAATAACTTGTAAATACCAATTATCAATTGTACAATAGTAAAGAAGCCGGATGTCATCCGGCTTCTTTACTATTGTACAATTGAGGATAAATCAGCGGATAGCGATAACCTCAATTTCTACGAGCACATTCTTGGGCAGCGTCTTCACAGCCACAGCCGAGCGTGCCGGATATGGCTTGGTGAAGAAATTGCCGTATACCTCATTCATTGCGGCAAAATCTCCCATATCAGCGAGAAAAACAGTAGTCTTCACTACATTGGCGGGGGTGATACCGGCTTCGTCAAGGATGGCCTTGACGTTGGCGAGGCTGCGTGCGGTCTGTGCTGTGATACCGTCGGGAATTTCACCGGTCGCGGGGTCTACGGGAATCTGACCCGAGACAAACATGAGTGAGCCGGCGCTTGTGTTGGCGTTAATTGCCTGACTGTACGGGCCGATGGCTGCCGGAGCTGCTGTTGTAGATATTTCCTTTTTCATGAGTGATGATATGTTGGGTTAGTATAGTCGCGTTTTTTTATAAGCTCCACTGCAAAATTAGTAAATTATTGTGATAAAAATATTCTGTCGATAATGAAAAAAAATTATCGATGCTGTATTTTCCTTTCCTATTTTTTGTCAGTTAGGCGGTTTATTGATATTTTTGCAAAGAGATACTTTTCATGTTATTTCTGTGCGAAGTGTCGTCCTATTGATAGGAGAGGCAAAAATTACTGTGCGTGAAAGTAGAGCAGCAGCCTTTTGAATTATTGATAAACGAATAAATCTATTGTAATGTCTGAATGGACAGTTGAAATCACACCAAAGAAGAAGTGGTACGACATCGACTTCAAGAGTATGTGGAGATACCGCGACCTCTATCTCATGTATGTAAGACGTGATATAGTTGTGCAGTACAAGCAGACAATTCTCGGTCCGCTGTGGTATCTTGTACAGCCTGTGTTTACGACGGTTATCTATATGTTTATTTTCGGTGGATTGGCCGGAATTTCCACAGATGGTGTGCCACAGCCGTTGTTCTACATTTCAGGTATAATGTTGTGGAACTATTTCAGCTCGGTATTCACTACATCATCCGGACTCTTCGTCGCCAATGCAGCCGTCTTCGGCAAGGTATATTTTCCGAGGCTTATAGTGCCTCTGGCCAATGCTACATCCAATATGCTGAAGTTTGTGATTCAGCTCTCGCTCTTTGTGGCGGTATATATATATTATATTGCCGTGGGCACCGACATAGCGCCGAATGTCACGATTCTGTTATTTCCCCTTATAGTGATAATGATAGCTCTGTTGGGCATGTCCACAGGTCTTATCGTATCATCCATGACCACAAAATATCGTGATCTCACTCAGCTTGTGACCTTCGGTATCCAGCTGTTTATGTATGCCACTCCGGTAATATATCCTATGAGCGCGGCACCTGAGAAATATCGCGAAATCCTCATGCTCAACCCTCTCTCACCGCTATTCGAGGCAGCTCGATATTCCACTCTCGGTTGCGGCAGTATTTCCTGGAACGGACTGTTATACAGCTTTATCGTGACACTGATTTTCACCGCGGTCTCTGTTGTGATATTTTCACGCACCGAGCGTACGTTCATGGATACAGTGTAATAAATCGTACATTATGAAGATGGATAATATCGCGATACAATTCGAGAATGTAGGTAAGCTATATCAGCTGGGCACGGTAGGCACAGGCACATTCTCACACGATCTCAACCGATGGTGGCAGACACAGATCTTACGGCGTCCGGATCCATATCTCAAGGTTGGTGAGGTCAATGATCGTACCAGTAAGGGCAGCAGCAATTTTGTATGGGCCCTTCATGATATTTCTTTTGACGTCGCTCAGGGAGATGTCGTAGGTATAATCGGGAAAAACGGTGCGGGTAAATCCACTTTGCTGAAATTGCTGTCGCGTGTCACAGCTCCCACTGCCGGAGTGATCCGTGCGCGTGGACGAATAGCATCACTGCTGGAGGTCGGTACCGGCTTTCATCCTGAGCTCACGGGTCGTGAGAATATCTATATGAATGGCTCAATCATGGGTATGACCAAACGGGAAATTTCAGCCAAGCTGGATGAAATAGTGGATTTTGCAGGCGTGGCACGATACCTCGATACACCTGTGAAGAGATATTCATCAGGCATGATGGTGAGACTGGGGTTTGCCGTGGCTGCTTTCCTTGAGCCGGAGATACTGGTTGTAGACGAGGTACTTGCCGTCGGTGATGCTGAATTTCAAAAGAAAGCAATCGGCAAGATGCACGATGTCGCAAAAGGCGGCGGCCGCACCGTGCTGTTCGTAAGTCATAATATGGCGGCAGTGCAGAGCCTCTGCAAGTCTGGAGTCGTGCTTGAAAACGGAGGTGTAAGTTACATCGGGAGTGCCGGTGATGCGATAAAAAAATACCTCACATCAAACCAGCTCAGGGATGCTGACGATAGAATAACCGACAGAATAAGTTTTGTCAAACCCGGATTAAGAATAGACTCAATCCGCTTCAATGGCTCGGATGGCTGTGAGACTACGGTCGTGGCTAATCAGGATATCGTGGAAGTCGAACTCGAAGGCTATGCTAATGATTCTCTGACAACAGATCTGATGGTGCTGTTCAGGACAGAAGACGAGGTGCCTATGGCAGTATTGTCGGAGGGCCATTACAGGGGGCTGCTGTTGAAATATCCTGCCGGCAAATTTAAGATAACTAAAAAAATCAAATTGCCCCGGTTTGTCGGAAGAGGAAAATATATTGTGGACATCAATCTGCATCACCCTATGATGGAGTGGCAGATGCGTGCGCCGGGTTGTGTATCGGTAGATTTTCAAGGCAATCAGGATGGCACAGGTTTATCGGTGCATCTTGAGACCGGAGGCTTTCTCGGTCTGGAGACTGTGGAATAATGTATTTACGATGATGAAAAATATACTTATCACATACGGCGACGACAGGTATTATTTCTCACGGTTGCGGCTTGCCAAACAGGCAAGAAAATCAGGATTTTTTGACAAAGTGAGGGTGTACACTCCCGACAACTTATCTCCTGAGATAAAGGGCGGGGAGCTGTTTAAGCAGTCACGGGGAGGAGGTCTCTGGGTCTGGAAGCCATATATTATCAGCCAGGCATTGAAGCAGTGTGATAATGGCGATGTTGTGTGGTATGCGGATAGCGGATGTGCTATAAATCCTGATAGCGGTGAGTGGCATGAGCTGTCAGCTAAGCTCACCGATAAAGATTCGCTTTTCTTCACTTACCGGGATGACTACGATTATCATTGGCAGCAATTCGGGATAAATTCTGTAAAGCTGAAACATTGGACAAAACCCCTCGCAAGGAAATTTCTCATCGAGTACGCCGGCTCTGATTCATTTCTTGAAATGCCGTCATTATGGGGTGGATTCATGGCATTTAAGAAAACAGGAAATGAAGTGATCATTGATGAATGGTTGAGGATGATGCTCTCGCATCCTGAGATAGTATGTGACCCGGCAGGATCCGAACTTGAGTCATTGCCTGAAGATTTCAATCAGCATCGTCACGATCAGTCGCTGCTGTCATGTATTGTAAGAAAGAATCAGAAAGAAGCTAATGCTTTGATAGTGGAAGAAACCGCAGAGTCGAGGATAGGCAATCCGGCCGTGATAGCAGAAAGATATCGGGCCGGAAAGACTTCTTTCTGGCCCGATATCAGGACGCGGATATATTTTTTGTTTCACGACAGATAGCGGGCGGATCATCTGACGACTATCTCAGAGCGGTCTCCCCCCGACTATCTCCTTATTTGTTATATGACGGATCGAAGATGGTGTTGAGCAGGTGAGCCAGACGCAGACCTCCCTTGAGCAGCTGCTGCTCTATCACGGGAGTCCACTCAGCTACATAATCGTATGAGAGATTGCCGGTAGACCCATTGTATATGCTCTCGCACAGAGAGTAGGTGTCATATCCCCAGTTGTCAATGTCACCGGCGAGAATCAGGGCCTCGTCATAAGTGGCAGGTCGGTCGATCTGCTGCTGCCACTCGGTGTACGACCATTTGTGACCGCTCTCAAGAATGGATGTGTCCCATATCGAGTGGAGATTATTGTCGCGGTTGAAATATATAACCCTTGTGTTGTTACCACCGCGGTCGGATAGGTGAGCCATGTGCATAGGCTGATGAAGATCGCCCACGAGATGTGTGAGTATCTTAAGCGCGAGGGTTGCGTCGGCCGGGGATGTGTCAGGATTCTGCAGAATCCCGATCTGGCTGTTGATAGCCGTGATGACATTGCCCTTAGGCTCGACCGGAGCGTCATAATAATTCTGGCCTTGGTCGACATTCTTATAGTGCCATGTCTTGGTGTAGGCATACTCCGGTGTATGTGAGGCATTGTCGAGCCAGTTGGCCCAGTAGACAAGTGACCGGCCTTCGAGCAGCGAGTCTACGGTGGCCTGAGTAGCGGGAGTGAGGTGTTGTTCGGCGATATATGCCGTCACGTCATGACCTTTTTGTCCCCAAGCCATCGCCCCTAAGAAGCTCATGGCTGCGATAATTAAAGAGAAGTTGCGTTTCATGGGAATAAAAATTATGCCTGCCGAAAATACGGCAGGCATACAAAAATTAGAGATTAGTGTTTTGCTTTGACGAGCACCTGGTCGATCATACCGTAGTCCTTAGCCTCCTCAGCGGTCATCCAGTAATCGCGGTCAGAGTCTGCCCAGACCTTGTCAAACGGCTGGCCTGAGTGATCTGCGATGATGGTATAGAGCTCTTTCTTGAGCTTCTGTATCTCGCGCACGGTTATCTCCATATCCGTAGCCTGTCCCTGGGCTCCGCCCATAGGCTGATGGATCATGACCCTCGAGTGTTTCAAGGCGAAACGCTTGCCTTTCTCACCGGCCACAAGCAGCACCGCTGCCATTGAAGCAGCCATACCGGTGCAGATGGTCGAAACATCGCTCGAGATATACTGCATAGTGTCGTAGATACCGAGTCCGGCATACACTGATCCACCAGGTGAGTTGATATATATCGATACATCCTTGCCGGGATCCGAGGAGTCGAGATAGAGCAGCTGAGCCTGTATCACATTGGCTGTGTAATCGTCAACCTGAGTGCCGAGAAAGATGATACGATCCATCATCAGTCGTGAGAAAACATCCATCTGTGCGACATTGAGCTGGCGCTCCTCGATAATTGTCGGAGAAATATAGCTTGCGGTAACAGGTGCCACATCGGCCACAGACGATATATGTCGAGCGTATTGGTCAAGTGCGAGACCGTTCATACCGAGATGCTTTACAGCATAATTCCTAAAATCGTTGTTGTTCATATTTTATCATTTGTTATTCATGAGGCGTTGTGTGAGTCAGATTCACTGCGTGAGTCACGACCATTACCTCTCACATATGTATAACTGCAAATTTCAGACCTTATTGTGTTAATTAGTGCTAATATCATCAATTACGGCCTTGCAGATACGCTTGGCGAGGGTCTTTTTGTCGAGAGGATGGATGTCGTTCCATTCGCCCAGGTCGCTGTTGCGTATCAGCCGTGCTCCGTCAGTATGTCTCACTGCGTCAGCCTGCTGCTCACGCATTTCGGCCCATGCCTTGCGCCCGTCTGAATCACTGTCTGCAAGGAAGTCGGCGAGCTCCACAATATAGAACTTAAGACTATCGTCGGCAAACGTATTCCTCCAGTCGGCTATCATTGACCGTAGCATCGGGGAATATTGATTTCGGGTGTCAACATTGGATTCCCCCTGATACCACACTACTCCGGCAAACCGGCAGTGAGACAGCGGAGCGATCATCGCATTATACAGCACCACGGGTTTATAACACCAGAACTCCATGGCCGGCCCTGCTATCATGGGGGCACCCCGATGGTAGCTCCATTCTCCGCCCAGAGCGATCTCTGTATCACCGGCTATAACCTTGTATGGTTTTTCAGGTACGAAATGAGGCGTTCCGCTTTGACTGATCAATCTCACGGTGACATTATTGACCCCGTCTTTAAGTACTCCGGCAGGTATTCTGTAAATACGCGGAGGATATTGGTAACCGGTAGCACCAACAAATACTCCGTTGACATACACAGAGTCGGCATCGACGATACATCCCATCCGGATAATACCATCCTCAGCGGCAGCCCCGGCATCGAGAGTGAATTCCTTACGGAACCAATGGGAGCCGTTGACCGGATTAAGTCCATCGGTAGCCCAGGTCCTATCCAACAGGTCGACTTTAGCCCAGTCAGAGGTATCGAGGGTAGGGGAATACCATTTTTCAGAGCCTGTCAGACCCGGATCAGAGCTGTCCATCACGTAATTCCAGTGATAGTAATTCTGTTGCTCAAGATGCTTTATGGCATTACGGTAGTCCGGGTCATCATAGATGCGTTTTTGATTTACAGCCCGGGGGTAATCAGAAATTGCCTCATCGCTCATCCATGCTTCTACAGGCGTGCCCCCCCAGCAAGACCTGACGAGTCCGACAGGTACCCCCGTGAGAGTATTGAGCTCCTTACCCAAGAAATAAGCCAGGGCCGAGAAATTGAGTGCATCATCAGGATTGATGCTCCGCCATGCAGCAGGCTTGACATCATCGAGCGGCCCGTCGAACGAGTAATCGTTAGGCACGGCAAATTCCCTTACGTCAGGATTGGTGTATCCGGCCACTTCATCAGCAAACATGTCGGTGACACGGCGCACTGGCAGCTCCATGTTAGATTGTCCCGAGCAGAGGAATACATATCCGGGAGTAACATTATTTATCTGATGCCCGTTTATCGTGATGATGTAGGATGAGCCAGCCTTCATGGGCGGTAACTCCACTTTCCATCTGCCATCGGCATCAGCCGTAACCCCGGCTTCTGCCTTTTTATATGATTTCCCTTCCTTGCCTCTGTCAGCTGTCACCATCACGGATTCTCCGGGAGCCGCTTTGCCCCATATTGCCACGGGTGCGTCACATTGCACCACCATATTATCGGCAATGATCTGAGGGAGGGTCACCTCACATTTAGCCGGAAAGCAACAGACCGCCATTGCGGCAGATATGATAAACGATAATCTCATAGTTTCGGGTATTGACAGATGCCGGTGCAAGTCCTGACGGTCAGCACCGGCATCAGCCGTATTGTTTTTTTCAGTCACTTATTATTTGTTACGGGCTTCGATCTCCTTATTGATTTTATCGATAGTGATATCATCGAGCTCGTATTTTGAAATAATCCACATTGCCAAAGCAAGAAGAATAGCCGGAATCACACATACAAGCCAGAGGATACCTTGCAGAGCCTCGGGTGTCTGCGTGGCGGCTTTACTGTCGAAGTGGACAAATGCGAGTACTGCACCCGGCACCACGCCGCCCAATGCCATACCGGCTTTGTAAAAGATGCCGGTGAGGGCGTTGACAATTCCGGATATCCGTCGGCCGTTGACATATTCACCGTAACTGATTACCTCTGGCACGAGCGCCCACATATATCCTGTAGCTACGATGACACCTGTGGATTTAATAAATTGGGCTACGTATACGAGCCATATTTGTTTGAGACCGGGCACCACCGACACCACATAAAGCAGACCCATGCCAAAGATGGCGGTGAGTAGGAAGATGTTGAACATGCCGCGTTTGCCCACAGCCTTCTTGATGGTAGGCACAAGCGGCATGAATATAAATGCCGGTATGGAGCCGAGTCCCATGAATATTGACAGCTCGTCGGCTGTGCCTCCGATATTATAGGTCACGTAATATGCACCGGCGGCATTGCCCACGGCCATCATGGCAAAAGCCGTGATGAAGAAAAAGGCCAGCACGCGTAGCGGACGGTTGCGCACGAATTCTACCCATAGGTCGGAGACCTTCACATTCTCTGTCTCGCTCTTAGGCATCACAACGCGCTCCTTGCACTGCGAGAAGCAGAATATCAGCAGAGCCAGTCCGACCAGACCGTAAATAAGCATGGTGGTGAACCATGCCGCATCAGAGGTCGACATAGCTTCAGTCTCGGCGGGGTCGAGGAGTTTCAGCACAATAGGTATCCCCATACCCACTGCGAGACCACCGATATTGGCCATGAACATACGTGTGGAGGTGAGCACGGTGATTTCATCAGTGTCACGTGTGAGCGATGCATTGAGCGCTCCGTAGGGCACATTGACAAGCGTGTAACACATCGACAGACCTACGTATGTGATATAGGCGTATGCGAGCGAGCCTGAGAATCCGTTCCAGAAGCAGAGTATCGCGAAGCCGGTGAGCGGAATACCACCCAACACCAGATACGCTCTGTATTTTCCGAGTTTGGGGTCGTGCTTATCTACAAAGGCACCTACTATGGGGTCCCAGACGACATCCACAATTCTTACAAGCAGAAACATGAGGGCGGCCGCTCCGGGATCGATACCATAAACATTGGTATAGAAAAACAGCAGGTACATGCTGATAGTCTGATAGATGAGATTCTGAGCCAGATCACCTGAGCCAAATCCTATCCTCTGTATCCAGTTGAGCTTTACAAAGCCATTATGTGAATTATTATTCGTATTCATTATGATTGATATTATTAATTGTCACGTCCGGCATCGCTTTTGTCGATATAATGCAGTATCTGCCACAGCTGCTCCCTGCGGGTGAGATTTACCTCCGCATTGTCTTCACTGTGGGCGTTGTGGCCACCCATGTGCCAGCGTATGGCCCGGTATTCGGTATCGAGCATATCGAGTTTGCACTGGTCGAGTATCTCAATAGACCGGCTGCCGTGGCCACGATTTCTGCGGGTGGAGCGGCAAAGGTTGCCCTCCTTGTCGTAACAGAGCTCATCGCTCTTGCATATATCATGCAAAAGGCAGGCAATGATGAGGCTGTCATCAGACACAGATCCGTTATTTTTGGCTTTCGACTTATAGTACACATCGAGACTATGCTGAGCCAATCCTCCTTTCCAGTTGTGATGGTGGTGTACGGAAGACGGCACGATGAAAAACCCGTTTTTTTCCATATACGCAATCACGTTATCGACACCGTGCCGCTTTGTAGACCGCAACAGGGATACGATTTCATCGTGAATGCTCTGTATCTGGGCATCAGTAAGTCGGCTTACTTTATCGAATCTTTCGTAGACACGTTCGGGACTCTTTTTTAAGCCAAACAGTTTGCTTAAGAATGACATAACGTAACAAGATGTTATTCCTCGCCTGTGCCACCGCCGTCAATAGTGATTATCCGCCCTTCATCATCATATTCGAGAGGTGTCACTTTCAGGCTTCTCAACCAGGTCTTGCCACCGGACGGCTGGCAGTCGTGATGGAAGAGATACCATTTGCCTTTATGCTCGATGATGGCATGGTGGGTAGTCCAACCACAGACGGGAGTCATTATCACACCCTGATATACAAACGGTCCGTAAGGATTGTCGCCTATGGCATAACACAGCAGGTGAGTGTCTCCGGTGGAATATGACAGATAGTATTTGCCATTATATTTATGCATCCATGAAGCTTCGAAGAATCGGCGTTTGTTGTCACCGGCTTTAAGCGGCTCACCGGTGGCGGGATCAAGTATTATTACGTCACGGGGCTCCTCGGCAAACTGCAGCATATCTTTGCTGAGCTTCACTACCTTGCTTGGTATGGCCGGCATATCGTCGGGTTCAAGATGCGGGTTTTCGAGTGCTTTATTGTCACGGTATCTCTGCAACTGTCCACCCCACAGGCCACCGAAATACATATAGTAATCTTCACCATCTCTGAATACTGCGGGGTCAATGGAGTAACTGCCACGTATAGGGTCTGGCTCAGGGATAAACGGACCGGCCGGATTATCTGCGATCGCGACTCCGATATGGAATACGTCATTTTTGTCCTTCAGCGGGAAGTACATGTAATATCTGCCGTCTTTTTCTGCTACGTCACAGTCCCATAGTTGACGGCCTGCCCATAGTATATCATCAGTGTCCAGCACCTTGCCGTGATCGGTCACTACTCCGTCCATCACATCATCGGTAGAAAGCACATGATAGTCTTTCATCTGGAAATGGTCACCGTTGTCATTCTCTCCGGCACCACTTTCCCAGTCGTGCGACGGATATATATACACACGGTCGTTGAACACATGCACGGCGGGGTCAGCCATATAGTCGGCCGGCCATAAATAACGCATTTTATTCATAACACTTCGGTTTTACTTAATAATCCGGATTTCATTAGTTTTAAGGTGTGTGATAATCCAGTGATAGGATTTCATCCACAAAGATAGTATTATTTTTTTAATCAATTATTTTCATCACACATTTTTTACGGAATGTGATGATAATCCCGGTTTCGCAATGTTTTTTTGTATCTTTGCACAATAATGTGCGCGATGGTCAGATATCTTGTATTTCATACGTTACTCATTACAGCATCGGGATGCAGCGGGAGTACGGTAACATCAGATGCAGTGGCTGAGGCTTCCTCCGATATGGATTCTTTACCTGTGGAGAATACTGAGGGTGCCGGGGCTGACGTGCTTAGGGCGACAGAGATGGATTCCACCGGAAATACCGAACTGGAGGTTGCGGCGGATGATTTTTTCTCTATAGCTGAATTAAGCGACAGTCTATATACTACGATGTATGGAGTATCGATACGTGAAGGGGCACCGGTGAGCAGGGCCGATCTGCGTGATGTGAGAGTACTTCATTATGATTTTGAGGGGAATACACGCACAGGACGTATCATATGCCATAAATCGATAGCTCAAGACATGCTTGATATTTTCAGGGAGCTTTACGATATAGGATATCCTGTAGAGAGTGTGATTCCGATAGACAACTTCGGAGGTGATGACGATAAGTCGATGAAGGCTAACAATACATCGTGTTTCAATTTCAGGAAAACACCCGGGGGAAGCCGGCTGTCTAATCATGCCTACGGCACTGCCATAGACATTAATCCTCTTTTCAACCCTTACGTGAGACGTACAAGACGGGGTACGATCGTGCTACCGGCCGAAGGGAGTGGCTATTCTGACCGCAGCAAAGTGCGGGCGGGTATGTTCACACCTTCTGACCCGTGTGTCAGGATATTTAAAAAGCATGGCTTCAGATGGGGAGGAGAGTGGCGTGGTACGACACGAGACTATCAGCATTTTGAAAAGACATCGGGAAATAATAAGAAATAAGGCGAGGCTTCAATATACGAGCCTCGCCTTTGATATTATCACGAATGTAGAATCGGCTTATATCAGAACGGGAAGTTAAGACCGAAATTCACTTGAGCATTCGAGCTGAGAGGTACACCCTGCTTTGCCATTTTGGCAAAAGTATGATCCATACCCAGGAATAGATTAAAGCCAGTGACATGCAAGTTGGCAAGCCAGCCGAACGATGTGCCGTAGGTGCCGGCAGCAACGTTGACCGAGGCATCGAAGCACTTGACGGGAGCGACATTGGCAGACAGGCGGAAGTCGGTCCAGCTGTAGTCACCCTGAAAACGTGTGGTGTTCAGCAAACCGAAAGTGAGCTTTTTGTAGAGCGGGAAAGCGTATTCCGCACCGATATTCATGGTAGCTCCCACTCCAGTGGTGCGTCCGCCCATGTCTCCGAGGTCATCGAGCTCATACAGCGATGTTAGCGCACCCTTGATATCTTTCCATTCGTTCTTGAAGCTGTTGGGCGCATCATTATCTACATTGAATGTGTATTTGTCAGTATCGAAGGTCTTTACACCCTGAGTGGATGCCACCATATCGTTGCTCCAGCTGATGAATCCGAGGTCCAGGAGGGATGCACTGAGGGTGAGCCCGTCGAGGAATGGAGCTTTGTAGACAGCACCGAGATCGAAGGCTACACCGAATCCTCCCAGACCCGCACCGTCGACATCAATGTCTGACACGTAGCGGTGACCGGAATCCTTATTGATATCAGTGTCGTACTTAAGACCTTTTAATGACGCGTGTACATCAGCGTTGGACTGTATTGACCAGCTGTCCTGACCGAGCACCAGCTTGGCATTGTCAAGCCTCGCCTCTACGTCACCGGCTCCCAGCAGGATCTTTGCCGTGGCACCGATACGCAGATTCTCGTTGATGTCATGGCTATGGCTCAGAGCTACCTCTGCAAAGGCACGCGCCTTGACACGTGTATCCTCAATTGAGTATGTGCTGTTGGTGACACCCTCTTTGAGGAGGGAGAAGAGGGATTTGGGCAGATGTGCGTCTACCATAGTACGGGCATTCACTGATACCGTATTATATCCACCGAATCCTTTGAAGCCAACTGATAAAATACCGATGCGAATGTTGCTTGAGAGCTTATTGACATCGCTGAAGTTGCTCATGGCCTCCTGAGCGGAGATACCGGGATTCATGAAGGTCGTGGTCTTGCCGTTGAGGTTGTAGAGCACGTCGGAGAGATTGAGATTGCCGGATACTCCGATGTTGAGATTACCGAGACCGGGCATTGAGACGAAGCCTTTGGAGTTACCGTATGCCGGGTTCATCTGAAACCGGTAGGTATAATCCTCAACAAAGTATCCTGACTGGGTGTTTTGTGCAGCCATTGTGAGGGACGCGGCTCCCATAATCATGGCTATCGCGATATTTTTCATTTTCATTGTTGGTCGATGTTTAATGATTGGGAGTCGGATTAAAGTTCTTTTTCATAATATCCCGATACGCGCGGACGTATGTTGTTGAGCAATATCGACATATCAGGAGTCAGGACAGACGAGTTGGCGGAGTAGGCGCGAGCCTCAAACACCACACCGTCGAGACCTGTAACTTCACCGGTAATCCTGATAGTGACAGACTGATTTACGGCGTTGGGTTCAATATCGGCGCCTTCGATCGACACATTGTTAATACGGTTGCCGTCGGCATCTATAGGATAGCCTGTGAAATGAAGCCCTACGGGGAGGTCGGATGTGATATTCATAGAGATTTCGAGACGTGAGATGGTCAGTGCATCAAGGTCTTCGCTGCCCCATCCGGTGTCGCTGTTGGTATATACGATGGTTGAGCCATCGGTAAACTGCAGAGGCGCGACAAACTTATATTTGCCTTCCAGATGGCCGAGCGGTTGACCCAGCGGGAGGTCACTGACTTGCTGTGCGGGCAGCTGCGGATTGTTGAAATCTATATGGAGAGCCTGCGGTATGCCATTACCTTCGAGGATATACCTGAGATTGGTATAGCCGACATGAGCGGGATTCGGGAATTCCGGGAAGCTCATTGCGCCGGCTTGGGTAGGTGAGAGAAGGTAATAATACATGCCGCTTGTGTTGTGGGGTGTACCGATCTCAAAAATACCGTTGTCGAGACCGTATGATGTACCGTTTACTCCGTCACGTACAGGGGTAATCGAGATACCTGTCGAAGCATATACACCGTAGTCGTTGAGCGGATTATTCAGTGAGAGGAAAATCTGAGGGTTCTCTATACCTATACTTGTGCCTTCTTGTGTGAGGATGTCTGGCAGATTGCTCAGGCTTATATCGCTGACGTTGAAGCCATCCAAGGCATACTGTATTACACCGCCAACCGATGTTACATCAAAGTCAGAGAATAAGTAGTCGACTTTAAGGTTGACGGATGACAGTGAAGATAGATCGGTTGTGTTGATAGCTGCCGGGTCTACTGACACTGAGCCACCTATAATACCCACGCCGCTTGAGAAATCAAGAGAATGAGTGTCATAGTGATATGTAGTGGCAAGCCCGGCATCGATAGATGCCACCTCAAAGTTGAGTTCAAGTGTGCCGTCGGCTTTGGTAGCTATTGCCTGGTTGAATGTGAATACGCCGGTCGACGGGTTGTAATTATAATTATCATCCGGCACACGGTTGAATTCAAGCCCACGGGGCAGCTGCAGTTTCACGCCCTCAAGGATGACGTTGCCGAGCACCTTGCCAAGCTGCGGTATTGAGATTTTCAGACAGAAATTGAGGTTGCAACCGATCTTGCCAAGACTGATGATATTGGCCGGTACATTATCGGCATGGTATGCAACCTGTTCGGGATTTGTGGCGAGGTTGAATACGAGTTTGCCGGGGGCGTGCAGACCTTTGGATGCGCTTGATGTGTTTCCAGATATGGTGATGTCGGTAGATTTTACTGTCGGGGCCGGAAAGTGGAAGGCGCGGATCATGATATCAGCGGATGTGAAATCTCCATCTTCGGTCACGGCGTAGACACCGTCAACCAATTGCAGCCGGTCACCCTCTTTGAGATCCAGGATGTTGGCAAGTGTGATTTTGTCAATATTGATGGGCACCACAAGGTCGTTAACATCAACCCTCACTGTGGAATCAATATCCGAGAGATCGTAGTCATTGTCGATACATGAAGTCATGCACGACATCAAGGCCAGGATAGACGGAAGAAAAGGATTAAATTTCTTTTGTTTCATAGATTAATTATGTTATTTGCTATGGGGAAACGTTTACGAATCAACGGTATTGTATCACAAAAGTACTAATAGTCTCTAAAAAATGCAACTCTTTTTATGATTTGTGAATCAGATTTTACATTAATTTCGGGCTTAAATGGTAATTTTGTGCCGATATTAAGAATTCAGATATGAAGATTGTATTTATTTCATTGATATTCCTGCTTACAGCCGGGACGATGAGAGCGGCGGATGCCGCCGAAATCCTGCGCGACAGCATACTGAATAATGTCACGGGAGCCGATGTGAGGGCCGACACAATGACAGTGGCATATAAGGCTAAAAGATCGGGCATCGAAAACCGCAAGCATATCCAGAAGGCCATAGACAGGATGTCGGCCTGCGGGGGCGGGGTTGTGCGTCTTACGTCAGGCATACATTTTGTATCCGGCAGTATCGAGCTCAAAGATAATGTCGTGCTGCATCTCGATGAAGGAGCGATATTGCGCTTTGATCCTGCCCCGGGCAGTTACCCGATAGTGGAGACATCATGGGAAGGCACTTACTGCCATAACTACTCGCCGATGATACGTGCTTTCGGGGTGAGGAATACAGGAATTACCGGCAAGGGCACTATCGATGGCAACGCCATGACCACATTTGCCACATGGCGTCCCCGGCAGAAGGAGGCTCAGCTCCGTAGCCGGCAGATGAATCATGATGGCATCCCGGTGGCGGAGCGACGTTTTGGTGACGGAGACTGGCTGAGACCGCAGCTGATACAGTTCTACAACTGTGACGGGGTGAGTATCGAGGGTGTTAAGATAATAAATTCGCCATTCTGGTGCGTACATCTGCTAAGGAGTAACAATATCATCTGCCGTAGTCTGCGATACGATGCCAAGCTCGTCAACAATGACGGAATAGATCCTGAGAGCTCCAGCAATATCCTTATCGAGGATATATATTTTGATAACGGTGATGACAATATCGCTATCAAGAGCGGTCGCGATGATGACGGACGCGATCAGTCCACACCCCCATGCAGCAATATAGTGATACGCGGTTGTCACTTCAAGGGCCTCCATGCTGTCGTGCTGGGTAGCGAACTCTCTGGCGGTATCCGTAATGTAGTGATAGAGGATTGTGATGTGGCCGGGTATTGCAAACGCGGTATCTATTTGAAGTCAAATCCCGATCGTGGCGGCTACGTGGAGAATGTCTATGTGCGCAACTGCCGTTTCGGCGAGGTTGAGGACCTGTTCTATATCACGGCTTCATATGCCGGAGAGGGTGCCGGTAATGATAAATATACCCGTATCAGTAATATACATGTGTGCGGCCTGAGCGCGGATAAGGTAAATGGCGCCTCGGTGGTGATACAGGGAGTGTACGCTCAGCCTATCACCGATGTGACATTCCGTGACGTGGTCACCGGACCGGCGCTCATCGGCATATCGGTTGAGAACGCCAACGGTGTTACGTTTGATAACTGTTTTATCGGAGGACGTGCGGGTGTGCCTACTCAGGTATCCGATAAGGATCGCCTGTTTGACAGATGACAGTTTTACTGTCCTTACTTGCAGATACGTTTGCGATCTTTTCAAAGTGGTATTATCCCGGTATCTGAACAAACAGGCTCATCGCTCTGTCAGGTATAAAGACATCAAAGTCTCCCCACGGGGAGACTTTGATGTCGGATAAGGTTATCACTCGGGATGTTTTACCGAAGTGATTATCTTTGAATTATCTTTGTCGAATCCTACTTCGATGGTGTCACCTGCGCCGAGGTCACCGGAGATGATGAGCTCTGCGAGTTCGTCCTCGAGATACTTCTGTATGGCACGCTTGAGCGGACGTGCGCCATACTGGGCGTCATAGCCCTTTTCGGCAATGAAGGTCTTGGCTTCGTCACTGAGATTGATGTCATAGCCAAGCTCGTGGACACGTTTGTAGAACCCGGCCAGCTCTATGTCGATAATCTTGAATATCGCTTCCTTGTCGAGCGAATCAAACATGATTATGTCATCGATACGGTTGAGGAATTCGGGTGAGAAGGCCTTGTTGAGGGCTTTCTGCAATACACCGTGAGAATATTCCTTGTTAACTTCCTTAGTGGTGAAGCCTACACCAGATCCGAAATCCTTTAACTGGCGTGTGCCGATGTTGGAGGTCATGATGATGATGGTATTTTTGAAATCGACGCGTCTGCCAAGACTATCGGTAAGACGGCCTTCATCCATAAGCTGCAACAGCAGATTGAACACATCGGGATGAGCCTTTTCTATCTCATCAAGCAGCACTACGGAGTAGGGACGGCGACGCACGGCCTCGGTAAGCTGGCCGCCTTCCTCATAGCCCACGTATCCCGGAGGAGCTCCTACCAGACGGCTGACGGTGAATTTCTCCATGTATTCACTCATGTCGATACGTATGAGAGTCTCCGACGAATCAAAGAGGTACTCGGCGAGTTTCTTTGCAAGGTGGGTCTTGCCTACACCTGTGGGACCAAGGAACATAAAAGTGCCGATGGGCTTATTGGGATCCTTGAGCCCCAGACGGTTGCGTTGGATAGCTTTTACAATCTTCTCGATGGCATTGTCCTGTCCGATGATGGCATCCTTGAGTTTTGGCGCCATCTCCTTGAGGCGCTTACCCTCGGCCTGGGCAATACGCTGCACAGGCACACCTGTCATCATGGCCACCACTTCGGCCACTTTGTCATCGTCAACGGTCACACGCTGTTCGCTGATCTGTTTCTCCCATTTCTCTTTGGCAGCATCGAGCTCTGAGGCCAGTCTCTGGGCTTTGTCGCGGAAGGCTGCGGCCGATTCGAAATTCTGCATCTGGGCTGCCTTAAGCTTGTTTTGGGTAGCTTCTTCTATAGCCTCTTCCAGACGCTCGATCTCCTCCGGCACCTCGATATTGGTGATGTGTACACGTGAGCCGGCCTCGTCCATGGCATCGATAGCCTTGTCGGGAAAATTGCGGTCTGAGACATAGCGCTCGGTGAGTTTGACACAGGCCTCTATAGCCTCGGGAGTATAATTGACATTATGGTGTGCCTCATATTTCTCCTTGATGTTATTGAGAATCTGCATTGTCTCCTCAGGTGTGGTAGGCTCTACCATCACTTTCTGGAATCGGCGTTCGAGAGCTCCGTCCTTCTCGATATTCTTGCGGTATTCATCAAGGGTGGTGGCACCTATACATTGCAG
>CAZBWZ010000009.1:28305-34468 GCA_964495725.1 uncultured Bacteroides sp. | reverse complement strand
AAGTCATAGCTCGCGGCGTAGATGCTGATGGCGCCGAAGGCCACCATCACCAGATATAGGAGGATGGTAATCCAGTCGATCGACCGGAATATCGAGGTCTGCTGTTCATTTTTTGCGGTCAACATATCTTATAGAGCTATGCATCATGTTTTCTTCCATACTGCCCCTGCTGATATCTCCTTTGAGATACTTCTCCATCACGAGCGAGCCGATAGGCACACCGTAGGTGGCTCCGAAGCCGGCATTCTCTACGTAGGCGCAGACGGCGATCTTGGGGTCGTTGTATGGAGCGAATCCCATGAAGGCCGAGTGGTCGTTGCCATGAGGATTCTGGGCGGTACCGGTCTTGCCGGCCACTTCCACATCGGCAAATGCCGCGCGGCGGCATGTACCTCCTGTCACGGCCATACGCATTCCTTCGGCCACCGACTGATAGAATTCCTGTGATATCGTGGGGTAGTTTTTCTCCGAGTAGTCTGACGATATACCTGAGCCCTGCACGCTTTTCACTACATGAGGTGTGATGAACCATCCTCTGTTGGCTATGGTGGCGCAGAGGTTGGCGATCTGCAGCGGTGTGGCCAGTATCTCACCCTGTCCGATCGATATCGATATTATCGTGTTGGCGCTCCAGTGTCCTAGCCCGTAGCGTTTGTCGTAGAATTTGGAGTTGGGGATGAATCCGCGGCCTTCGCCTGGCAGGTCGACACCGAGGCGGTAGCCGTAGCCCATCGACACCAGGTGGTTTTTCCAGATCTCGAAAGCCTGGTCGGTGGTCTTGTATTTGCGGCGGTTGTCGATCATGTTGCGCAGGCCGTAGCAGAAGTATGCGTTGCATGATGTCTGCAGGGCGGGCTTGAGCGCGATGGGGCTCGCGTGGCCGTGGCATCCTACCCTCAGGCGACCGCTGATATAGCCGTGGCTGCAAGGAAAGGCTGTGCCGAGTGTCACGATTCCCTCCTGCTGCAGTATCAGGGCTTGTGTTGGCTTGAATGTGGAGCCGGGGGGGTAGGCGCCCATCAGCGCCCGGTCAAACAGCGGATGGCTCGGGTCTTGTGACAGCATGCGGTAGTTGGCTCCGCGCTGGTTGCCGGTCAGGAGCGCCGGGTCATATCCCGGCGAGGTCACCAGACACAGTATCTCGCCGGTCTTGGGCTCTATTGCCACTACGGCGCCACGCTTTCCGGCCATCAGCTTTTCGGCATACTCCTGCAGGTCGATGTCTATGCTTAGCTTGATGTCACTGCCGTCGATCGGCTCTACATCGCGGGCTCCGTCTTCATACCGGCCCTGTATGCGGCCGCGTGCGTCACGTATCAGTATCTCCTGACCCTTGATGCCGCGCAGCTGTGTCTCGTAGCTCTTCTCCACACCGAGGTCACCGGTGTAGTCACCCGGAGAGTAGTAGTCGTCGCGCTTGATGTCTTCGGGCGATGCCTCGCGTATTGTGCCGAGGATATTGGCGGCGGAGTTGCGTGTGTAATTCCTCACCGAGCGTTTCTGGATGTAGAATCCCGGAAATCGGTATAGCTTTTCCTGGAGGCTGCCGTAGTTCTCGGCCGACAGGTGCGTGATTATGCGCTGGGGTGTGTACGACGAATAGTTGGGGTCCTTTTTCATTGCCGCCACCCTGTCGAGAAACTGCTCTTTGGTGATGTCGAGAGTGCGGCAGAAGTCGAGAGTGTCGAATTGCTCGATGTCACGCGGTATGCACATCACGTCGTAGGCCGCCTGGTTGTATACGAGCAGGTTGTCGTTGCGGTCGTAGATGAGTCCGCGTGATGGATATATCGTTTTTTTCAGGAATGCGTTGGTGTCGGCCGACTCTTTGTATTTTGTATCGGCAATCTGCAGCCCGAAGAGCCTTACGGCATAAATCACCGCTATCACCAGCAGGAATCCGCCGATGACATATTTGCGCTTTTCAAGATTATAGTCTTTTCTCATTCTGCAATGTCGAGATATTGTCTAATGCATAGATTACGATAAAGGTGAACAGTGTGCTGCATGCGATGCGCAGGGCGAGCACCACGATGTCAAAAAAGGCGAATGCCTCTATTATGAAATAGCAGGTGCAGAATATTAGCGACAGTGTCGAGAGATATTTCAGAAACGCGGGTGTGCCCATGGTGCGCAGACCGGGATTGAGACCGCCGAAATCTTCCTCATCCTGTACATACAGGTGAAACACAGGTTTGCGCACGAAGGCGAGGATCGTGGCCGCCAGAGCGTTGATGCCCTGTGTGTCGGCGAATATATCCACGGCGAGACCCGTGAAGAATCCTATGGTCAGCGATACGTTGGTGTGCCACGTCACGGGCATGGATACGATCGCGTATATATACACGAATGCCACGGCCACGTTGAAGAGCACGATGTTGTTGAATATCACGGCCTGCGCGAGTATCAGGAGGATGACCTTGAGTATGTAGTTGATCACTGTCTTCGACATGGCTATTTCGATTAGTTGTGTTTTTTGTCATCTGTCGCCTCGATGTCAATTATTTCCTTGCGCTTGGCATTGACCACCACCTGCACCGTGCTCAGAGTGGAGAAATCGGTCGAGAGCCTAACCTTAAGATTTGATGTCGAGAGCGCCTTGCCATTCTGCGGGGCAATGATGCGTCCCACCGGTATGTCGGGCGGGAATACAGCTGAAAAGCCGGTGGTGACTATAGTGTCGCCGGGCTTGATGGGCGCATGGCGGGGCAGGTCTTCGAGCATGGCCACGCGTGGATCGCCGCCCTGCCATGAGAGCGAGCCGAAATGTTGCGAGCTCTTGACCTTACATGATACGTGGAAACTCTGGTTGAGCACCGAAATCACCCTGGCCGAGTGCTCGGACACCGCATTGACCGCACCTACCACACCGTTCTGGTCTATGACTCCCATCTCGGGCCGTATGCCGTCGGCATAGCCTTTGTTGATGGTGATGTAGTTGTAGGGTCTGGAGATGGAGTTGTTGATTACATGAGCCACGATAAACTGATACTGGCCTGTCTCTGTCTCCACGAGGGTATCGGTGTTGAGGCTGTCGTCAATATTCTGCAGCTTTGATCTCAGGGCGAGCACTTCGGCCTCAAGGATGGCGTTGCGCTCGTTGAGGCCGGCGTTGATGTCGCGCAGGTTGAAGTATGACGTGATGTTGTTGCTCAGTGCGAACACTGATGCCGCCACGGTGTTGGCCGAGGTCATGTATACGTGGTGCTGGTAGGGATTGCGGGAGAACAACAAGACGCAACTCATCACCACATACATGATGAAGACAAACCATTTGCTGTTGCGTACGAAGAAATCGAAGAGTTCGCGCATCTTTATGTAAACATCGGCCCGGTATCAGCCACCGGGATAATTTACAACTATTGTTATTATCAGAGTATGCAGACACGTTGCGGCACGTGCCATAGCCGGGAGAGCGCCATGTTGTATTTACGGTGATGTAACCCTCACGGGAGACATCACCGTAAATTTATGTTATGTGGCCTGTCCCTTATTTGATGAGGAACGAGAAATTCTCGATATTCTTGAGTGCCACACCTGTGCCGCGGGCTACTGCCAGCAGTGGATCATCGGCGATATGGAATTGTATGCCGATCTTGTCGGTGAGACGCTTGTCGAGGCCGCGCAGCAGCGCGCCGCCGCCTGCCAGATAGATACCGTTGCGCACGATGTCGGCGTAGAGCTCCGGCGGAGTCTGCTCCAGGGCGGCGAGCACGGCCGCCTCGATCTTTGAGATGGATTTCTCGATGCAGTGGCTGATCTCCTGATATGATACGGGCACCTCCATGGGCAGCGCCGTCATCTGGTTGGGGCCGTGTACGATATAGTCCTCCGGCGGATTGTCGAGCTCGGTGAGGGCCGCGCCGACATTCATCTTGATGAGCTCGGCGGTGCGCTCGCCTACCTTCACGTTGTGGGCGCGGCGCATGTGGTTCTGTATGTCGTCGGTGAGGTCGTCGCCGGCTACCTGTATGCTCTTGTTGCTGACGATACCGCCCAGTGAGATCACGGCGATCTCCGTGGTGCCTCCGCCTATATCCACGATCATGTTGCCCTCGGGGGCGGTGACATCGAGACCGATACCCAGAGCGGCTGCCATGGGCTCGTAGATCATGTATACCTCGCGGCCACCGGCGTGCTCGGATGAGTCGCGCACGGCGCGTACCTCCACCTCTGTCGAGCCTGAGGGTATACCCACCACCATGCGCAACTGAGGTGTGAACCAGCTTGTTTTGGAGCTGGCCTTCTTGACCAGGCCGCGTATCATAAGCTCGGCTGCCTTGAAGTCGGCGATGACGCCTTTGCGCAGGGGACGTACTGTGCGTATGCGCTCGTTTTCCTTGCCCTGCATCTGCTGGGCCTCTTTGCCGACGGCTATCAGTTTGTCGGTCTGCTTATCTAATGCTACAATCGAGGGCTCGTCGATCACGATCTTGTCATTGTGTATGATGACAGTGTTGGCGGTGCCCAGGTCGATTGATATTTCTTTTGTTAGCGAAAAAAAGCTCATTATAATAATAGTGAGATTTGTTGGAGAAATCAGTGACGGAAGTGACGGAATCCGGTCATCACCATTGCAATGCCGTTGTTATTGCAGTAGTCGATGGATTCGTTGTCGCGGATAGAGCCGCCGGGCTGTATCACAGCGGTGACACCGGCTTTGCCGGCTATCTCCACACAGTCGGCGAAGGGGAAGAACGCATCGGATGCCATTACCGCACCGTTGAGGTCGAAGCCAAACGAGCGTGCTTTGTCGATGGCCTGGCGCAGTGCGTCGACACGTGAGGTCTGGCCAACACCGCTGGCGCAGAGCTGGCGGTCTTTGGCGAGCACGATAGAGTTGCTCTTAGAGTGCTTTACGATCTTGTTGGCGAAGAGCATGTCATCGATCTGAGCCGGGTCTACGGCCTTGTCGGTCACCTGCTTGAGATCGTCGGCTGTCTCTGCCTTGAGGTCGCGCTCCTGCACGAGGGCGCCGTTGAGCAGCGTGCGCACCGAGCATGATGTGTCGAGCGGCTTCTTCTGCACGAGTATTATGCGGTTCTTCTTCTGGCAGAGGATGGCGAGGGCGTCGTCGGTGTATCCCGGAGCGATGATCACCTCGAAGAATATCTTGTGGATCTCTTCGGCGGTGGCTGCGTCCACTACCTTGTTTGTGACGATGATGCCGCCGAAAGCCGATACGGGGTCGCCGGCGAGGGCTGCCTTCCATGCCTCGATGAGTGTGGGGCGTGAAGCCAGACCACAGGCGTTGTTGTGCTTGATGACAGCCACTGTGGTGTCGTCAAACTCTGAGATCAGCGCCACGGCGGCGTCGATATCGAGCAGGTTGTTGTAGGAGATCTCCTTGCCGTGGAGCTGGTCGAACATGGTCTTGAAGTCGCCGAAGAACCAGCCTTTCTGGTGAGGATTCTCGCCGTAGCGCATTGTCATGGCACCGTCGATGGCCAGACGCAGAGCCGAGGGATTGGCCTCAAGAGAGTCGAAGTAATTGAAGATATCGCTGTCGTATTGCGATGAAACGGCGAAGGCTTCTTTGGCAAACCACATACGCTGTGCTTCGGTGGTCTCCGCACCCTGGGTGTCGAGTATGCCGGCTAATGCCGCATACTGTTTCTTTGAGGCTACGATCACCACATCGTTGTAGTTCTTGGCTGCGGCGCGTATCAGTGATATGCCGCCGATGTCGATTTTCTCAATGATGTCTTGTCGTGAGGCTCCCGAGGCCACTGTGTCGGCAAAGGGATAGAGGTCGACTATCACGAGGTCGATGGAGGGAATCTCATATTTGGCTGTCTGCTCGCGGTCGCCTTCGTTGTCGCGGCGGCTGAGGATGCCACCGAACACCTTGGGGTGGAGTGTCTTGACGCGTCCCCCGAGTATCGAGGGATAGCCGGTGAGATCTTCCACGGCGTCACATTCGTAGCCGAGACTCTGTATAAACGTGCGTGTACCGCCGGTTGAGAGAAGTCTCACGCCGGCTTCGCTGAGCATTCTGATAATTGTGTCAAGACCGTCCTTGTGGTATACCGAGATAAGGGCGGTGGAAATTTTCTTAACGTCTGACATCTTAGTGATTGGATAATACTACTTTTTCAAGCTGCAAATTTACAAAGAATAATTGCAATGAGAAAAATTTTGTCTCAATTTTTCACAAAAAAAA
>CAZBWZ010000009.1:0-28205 GCA_964495725.1 uncultured Bacteroides sp. | reverse complement strand
TTACAAAGAATAATTGCAATGAGAAAAATTTTGTCTCAATTTTTCACAAAAAAAAATGTTTTGTCTCAAGATCTGAGACATACCGATGACAGACAGCTGGTTGCCTGTGTCTGCCTCTTTGCTGAGGGGTGGATTTCGATTTTCCGGATAATACTTGAGAAAGTTGATATTATATGGGAAAATCCGTAACTTTGTAATCGAAGAATACATTAACCATTTAAAAGCCTGTAGTCATGAAGAAATTTTTTATGATGCTGATACTCGCTCTCGCGGTATCAGGGTCAGCGGTAGACACCTACGCTGCTCCGGATCAGCCTCAGCAGTCTAAAACCGAGTTGTCTGAATCGGATATCCTCAATCTCTGTATGAAGTATGTAATGCTTCCGCCATCAGACGACCCTGAGCAGAAGGAGCAACGCCAGTATATGGCAGCTGCTATAGTGAGTTATATAACTAATACTGATAAGTTTGTTTTGCTTATTGGGGCTCCGGTGATTAAGGCTCTTCAGATTGGCGAAAACCGCAGCGATTCTCCTGAGCTCTTCATGGTGTATATGGCAGCCGAGACTATTTATTGTCTCGAACATAATCTGTCAACGACCGATGCCGAGTCTTATGCCTTCTCTATGGAGATGGTGCTCAGTCAGTACAGCCGGATGCCAAAGCATGATCTGAAGGTGCTGAACAAATTCATGAAGATGAAAGAGGACGAGAGAACAAAGGCACTGGTGAATTACTACAATAAGGAAATCAGTGAGGAGAAAAAATTAGAGGATAAAAAAAGCAAAAGTAAAGATTGATCAACTCATTACCTGAGAGTACACGATGACCGAAAAGGAGAAGATGCTGCGCGGCGAGCTGTATGACGCCAATTATGATGCCGCGCTGATAGCTGAGCGCAAGGCCTGTAAGGCTGTGTTGCATAAGATCAATATGCTGTCGCCCGATGATGATGAGAAGCGCTATGAGCTGTTTCGTCAGTTGATAGGCAGCCATAAAGGTTCGTTCATAATCGAGTCGCCTTTTCATTGCGACTACGGATACAATATCGAGCTCGGTGAGAATTTCTACATGAATGTCAACTGTGTGATCCTTGACGGAGCCAAGGTGACATTCGGCGACAACGTGTTCGTGGCTCCGGGATGCGGATTCTACACGGCGGGGCATCCGCTCGATGTGGCCCGGCGCAATGCCGGGATAGAATATGCCCGACCCATCTCTGTTGGCAACAATGTATGGATAGGCGGTAATGTGGTGGTGCTACCCGGTGTGAGCATCGGCGACAACTGCGTGATCGGAGCCGGCAGCGTGGTGGTGAAGGATATTCCGTCCAACTCGCTCGCTGTGGGTAATCCGTGTAAGGTAATCAGGAAAATCTGAGACTGCGCCCGGCCTCCATGTCAAGGAGCATCTGCTTGGCATGGAGGCCGCCGGCATATCCGGTGAGCGCCGAGCCTGCACCTATGACACGGTGGCACGGCACAAAGATAGACATGGGGTTGGCGGCGATTGCCGAGGCAACAGCACGGACAGCACCGGGTTGGCCGATGCGCCGGGCGATTTCTGCGTAGGTGACGGTGGTGCCGTAGGGAATGTGTGTCAATGCTGACCATACACTGTATTGAAAGGGTGTGCCGGTGTATAATATCGGGATGGAGAAATCATGAAGGCTACCGGCAAAATATTCGTCGAGCTGCGTTACAGCCCGCTCTGTCACCTCAGAAGATGCCTCGTCATATACGGCTCCGAGATATCTGCGGATGCGGCGGTCGTTGGCGGCGCGTCGCTTGCTGTCCGTCCAGTCGCATACACATAATTTATCTGCTATCGAGCCGATTATCAGCGAGCCGGCGGGGGTGTGATGATACCTGACCTTGATTGTCTCCATTATTTTTTGTCGCGGGAGTGGATCGGCTCCATGTGTATGTTGATGAGGGTATTCTCGCCGAGAGCTTTTTTAAGGGCCTGCTCGGCGGCGGTAGCCTTTTCGTGAGCTTGCGACAGGGTGAGGTCTCCGTCCATCTTGGCATGGAGGTCTATGGCCACGTTATTGCCAATGCGTCGTGTGCGCAGGTTGTGTATGAATTCTATACCGGGAATACCTGTCACGATGTCGGTGATCAGCCGCTCCTTGTCTTTAGGGAGAGAGGCCTCAAGCAATTCGCTGATGCAGGGCTTCACTATGTCATAACCGCTCTTGATGATCAGCAGACTGACAACGATCGCCGCTATGGGGTCGAGGATTCTCCACCTGTCACCCAGAAACATGGCTCCGGCGATACCGATTAGGGTGCCTAAAGATGATATGGCATCGCTGCGATGATGCAGGGCATTGGCTATGACAGCCTGGGAGTTGAGTCTCTCACCGTTTTTTCTGGTGTATCTGTACAGCCATTCCTTGGCTACGATAGATAATATGGCTATGGAGAGGGCGAGCATTGTGGGACGTGGCAGTGTCTTGCCTCCGAGACTGTGTATCACGGTCTCGATACCGTTGACCATAAGTCCGATACCGGCTAAAATCAACAATACGCCGATCAGCAGGGTGGCGAGGGTCTCAAATTTGCCGTGTCCGTATTCGTGGGTATTGTCTTTGGGCTTTCCGGCTATCCTTACAAATACGAGTACGATCACATCTGATAGGAAGTCGCTGAGTGAGTGGACGGCATCGGCGACCATCGCAGAACTCTTACCCACAAAGCCGGCTACGAACTTCAGCAAAATAAGGATGACATTGGTGGCTGATCCCACCAGTGTGACTCGGTATATCTTTTTCTCGCGATCTTCCATAATATGTGGTGAGGTGTATTATTAAAGTGAGGCCGGATTACAGCCCTGTGGTGCGACAAGGGTGCAAAAGTAAGAAAAACTTTTATTTATTATTACACTTTTTATGATTTAAAAACGTTATATGTTTAGCTATAGTTCAGCTATATATGTTTTTTTAGCGACTAATGCTGTGTATAATAAGTTAAGTTTCAGCTATAAATCCGCAATGGATGACTGATGGAATATCGGTATGTGACGCGGGTGCGAATTAAAAAAGATTGTCTGGATGTTATCATCAGGGAAATTAGGATTAGGAGGCCTGACGGCGCTTGTGTTCGGTCTGGTAGTGGGTCTGGGGATATTCAACCTGCCCGAGAATATGGCTGCGACAGCCTCGGCAGCCCCGGTGTTCTGGGGCTGGATAATCACCGGAGCGGGTATCCTGCCCCTGGTGATGGTGTTCAAGTGGCTGAGCACTCACTATCCTCAATATAATGCCGGGCTGTATCACTATGCCTTGGCCGGATTCGGGCGGTATGCCGGATTCAACATCGCCTGGGGCTACTGGCTGTGTACTGCATTCTCGAATGTGGCCTACGCTGTGATGCTGAATGACTCGCTGGGCGCGTTTTATCCGGGATTTCTGGATCATGACTGGCTTACGGTGGGGTTCGGGTCGGTGATGATATGGGTGATGTATTATATTGTGTCGCGCGGTATCCGTACGGCCAAGTTCATCAATAATCTTTTGGCTCTGATCAAGATAGTGATGCTCATATTCATTATCGCCGTCTTCTGTCTGTATTTCCGTCTGGATATGTTCACAGTTGATTTGTGGGGCGCCGATGCCGGGCTGGGATCCGCGCTCACCCAGATAAAGTCGACGATGATGGTCACGCTCTTCTGCTTCTTCGGCGTGGAGGGTGCGGTGATGATGTCGGCGAGGGCCAGAAACAGCAGCGACGTGGGCAAGGCCGGTGTAGCCGGATTCCTTATCTCTCTGGTGCTGTATCTTGCTGTGGCTCTGTTGTGCTACGGCTTGATGAGGCGTGCCGCTCTGGCCGAGCTGCCTAATCCGTCGATAGCGTATATCCTTAAGGAGGTGTGCGGCCCGTGGGCCTACTGGACCGTAATATCGGCCATCATCATCTCATTGCTCGGCGGCTGGGTGTCATGGACATTGATAGTGGCACAAGTGCCCTACGAGGCCGCCGTGGTCAAGATACTCCCCCCGGCTTTCACCAAGGTCAACGACCGGGGTATGCCTACCTTCGGCCTTATGGCCTCAAGTGTGGTGATGATGCTCTTCCTGCTGCTGGTGGTCACTGCCGACAATGTGTATCTGGCGGCGCTGCATATCACGGGCCTCATGATTATCCCGTGTTATCTCTTCACCGGCATGTTTCTATATAAGGTGGCACCGACTGTCAGGATCAGGATGCTTGCCGCCGTCACCATCCTGTTTTGTCTGTGGATGGCCTATGCCGGCGGTCTGCTGGGTCTCTTCATGACCTCGGTATTCTATCTTGTCGGTACAGGATTCTATATCAGGGCATCCCGGAAGTATTATCCCGGAGAGCGGATATTCACAACCCCCGAGGCATGCTTTTTCGTATTCCTGTGCATAGCCTCGGGGGTGACGGTATATCTGATGATATGATGTGTATTCCTCGCCGGCGGTGAGGAAACGGGAAAACGGGGTGGTCTCAGAGCAGCAATTCCTTCTCGCGCTCTACGGTGATGGGAGAGGAGTGTCCCGAAAGGAGCACTGTGTCGCCGGGGAGGGTGAAGATGCGGTCGATGATCGACCGCTCAAGCATCCGGCGGTTTCCGCCCGGAAAATGTGTGAGGCCCGGACCGTGGTCATAGAGCAGATCGCCTACGAATGCCGCACGCTCGGATTCTGAATAATAGGTGACCGAGCCGGGAGTATGCCCGGGCGTGTGAATCACCTTGAGGCCGAACCCGGAATTTTCCTTAAGCCGTATCACCTCGCCGTCATACAATTCCTCGTAGTGAGGGATGGTGACGGGGTGGGGCGTGCCCGCACTCAGATTGAGATGCGTGTCGGCCAGATAGGGAGCGTCATCGGGATGGATGTAGACGGGTGCGCCCAGTGTCTCATGCAATAGCTGCACAGCTCCGATATGGTCGAAGTGGCCGTGGGTGAGCAGTATCTTCTCTATCTTCCATCCATGCTGTCTGATGACATCAAGAATCAGGTCGCCCTGCGCACCGGGATCGATTATAAATCCGGCATTACTGACGCTGTCAATGTAGAAATAACAGTTTTCAGCATATACGCCTTGTACAGTCAATTCTCTGATCATGGCACAGTCCCTCCGTATTATAGCAGCTGACAGCCGTCAGGACCGCATGTGTGGGGCCGCTCGGCAGGTTTTTCGGCGGCTTCCTCCTCCTGTCTCTTCAGTGCGCGCTGTAATGCCGACTTAAATGAGTCGATCGACATCGCGCCGGGCACGGCGAAATCACCGTTGAATACGATGTAGGGCACACCGTGTACACCCCGCATGGCGGCTTCGCGTTCGTCAAAGCGCACCTCATCGTCGTATTTGTCAGAATCGAGCACTTCTTTCACATCCTCTTCCTTCATGCCTACAGACAGAGCCTTGTCGAGCAGTACCTTGTGGTCGGCGAGCACGAGATTCTCCGTGAAATATGCGGCAAAGAGGGCTGCGTTGAGCCGGTCTACGGTGACGCGGTCATATTTCGCTTCGGCCAGTTTCATGAGCCGGTGAGCGTCGCGTGTGTTGGAGTAGCGGGTCGTGGCGTAACGGAAGTCTATGCCCAGTTCGCGTCCCAGCATTGAGATTTGCTCGATCTGCTTCTTGGCATCGCCTAACGAAAGACGGTATTTCATGGCAAAGCGTTCGGGAGTGCCGGACACTACCTCTTTGGATGCCGTAGGGTCGAGCTCGAAAGCACGGTAATCGATACGCACATCGTCGTTGAGACCGAGTTCATCGATAGCACGTTGCAGTCTTGTTTCACCGATGTAGCAGTAGGGGCAAGCAAAATCGCTCCAGATAGTGAGAGTCATCATAGTATTTTCCTTTCTGTTAAGTCGTATTTATTTAATCTATAATTCTTTCAAGTATTTCCCGCAATGTATCCATTTGGCGGGGTGTGAGCCGGGCCGCAATGTCATTGTGACACCTTTGGGCTATCTCCAGTATCTCGGGTCTCATGGATTCACCGGCTCCGGTAAGTGATACCATGCAGCATTTGTAGCTTACAGCGTCAGAATTCACCAGACCTTTCTTCACCAGCGAATGTATGCTACGGTTTACCGATGCCTTGTCCTTGCCGAGTATCCTCGAGATATCGCATTGCTGTGTGGCTCCACGGGTGTACAATATCCTGAGGATAAGATACTCGGCAGGGGTGATGCCCGAGTCGGCGGCTGCGAGCTTGGCGTTGAGGCGGGAGATCTCTGTCTGGTAGGCCAGTCCGAGCAGACACCCTAAGTTTGGAATACCGTATATGTCATCTTTTGTTTTCATGACATTATAACGTCAGTAGCCTCATAATTGTTGACGCAACAACCATTTTTTTTGATGCTGACATCGGATTTTGGGTTATGTTATACATATTTTAACATCGCTGTGCCGTAATCCTGCATACTGCACTCATAACTTTGTGCCCAAAACCAATGAGTCAACTATGAGAGCGTTTCATCTATATAGGGCGGATGTATCGATGCAGCTGCCGCTCGTTTATGCCGATGGGGGGATTAGGGCCGGCTTTCCGAGTCCGGCGCAGGATTATATAGCGGAGTCAATAGATCTTAACAAGACATTGATAAGGCATCCGGCCGCTACATTCTATGCCCGGGTGGTGGGCGACTCGATGAGCGGCGAGGGTATAGTAGAGGGAGACATATTGATAGTGGACCGGTCGGTGGAGGCTGAGCACGGCGATCTGGCCGTGTGCTGTGTCAACGGCGAGTTTACGCTCAAGCGTCTGTGTCTCGACCGGGGTGACAGAATCTATCTCATGCCCTCCAACCGCAGGTACAGGCCGATAGAAGTCACGGGTGATGATGACTTCATGGTGTGGGGAGTGGTGATCTATACGATAAAGGCCAACCGGCGCCGGAGCCACGGCATGGAGCGATGGTAGGGCTGGTGGATTGTGATAATTTCTACTGCTCGTGCGAGAGGGTGTTCAGGCCCGATCTTGCCCGTACTCCGCTTGTCGTGCTCAGTAACAACGACGGGTGTGTGGTGGCGCGTTCAAGGGAGGTAAAGGCAATGGGCGTGCCCGACGGTATGCCGTATTATCAGCTGCGCGAGCAGTATCCCGACTCCGGTATCGTTGCTTTTTCGTCCAACTACGCGTTATACGGCGATATGTCGGCGCGTGTGGTGTCGATACTGCGTGAGGAGGCGCCCGATGTGATGCAGTATTCAATCGACGAGTGTTTTCTTGACCTGACCGGTATGGATAATGTTGATTTGCATGCCTGGGGTGTAAATCTGTGCCGCAAGATACAGAAATACACCGGTGTGCCCGTGAGTCTGGGGATAGCGCCTACCAATACACTGGCCAAGATGGCGAGCAAGTATGCCAAGAAATATCCGGGCTACGACAGGTGCTGTGTGATAGGCACGGATGAGCAGCGTCAGAAGGCGTTGCAGCTGTTTCCGGTGGGAAGTGTATGGGGCATAGGACGGCGTATAAGTCGCAGTCTGGAGAGCATAGGTGTGGTGACGGCCTACGATTTCGCCGCGTTGTCAAAGGATTATGTGAGGAAGAGGTATCATGTCACCGGCGAACGGACATGGAAGGAGCTGCACGGAGAGCCATGTATCGCCATCGACGGCCTGGAGGACGTTACGAAGAAGACGATCGTCACGAGCCGCAGCTTTCCGGAAATGATACGCGAGGCGGCCGATCTGCGGAGCCATATCGCCAACTATGCGGCCCGGTGTGCCCTGAAGTTGAGACGCCAGAAGTCGGTGTGCTCGCTGGTGACCGCATTCATACAGAGCAATCATTTCCGCGATGATCTCCTGCAATACGACGCCAGCGCCTCGGGCTCATTCCTCACACCCACCAATACTACTAATGAGATCGTGGCTATGGCTACCGGTATCCTTGACTCGATATTCCGTAAGGGTATCTATTACAAGAGGGCCGGCATAATGGTGTCGGGGATAGCTCCGGCGGACCCTGTGCAGCCAGACCTGTTTGAATATGATCCTGAGCGCAGCAAGAAGTTAGGGGATATTTCGTCGGCGCTTGACCGTATCAACGGCCGGATGGGAGCTGATGCAGTGGTGCTGGGTGCGCAGCAGTACAGGGACAAGGGCGACGACGGAAAGAGCGTCAGGTTTGTCAACGCCATACGCAGGGCCATGAAATCACCCGACTACTCGACGAGCCTCGGGGCATTCAAGGTAGGGTGAGGGTGATACCGGCCCGGGGTATCGCGGAGCGACTACTTGTCGAGCTGCTCGTAGACAGAGTGACGGCTCTTGTATTCAGGCACCAGCCGCTTCATCATGGCCACTATGGCCATGGGATCATTGCGGTAGTTGCTGTCTGTCATCTCCACGACACGGGCATTGATCTCGGTGTAGCTGCACTCCCTCACCTTGGCGATCTTGATCTTGGGATTAATGGTGGGCAGTGTGGCTTCCTCATCGTTGAGCAGCTCTTCATACAGCTTCTCACCCGGGCGCAGGCCGGTATATTCGATCTTGATATCCGCACCGCTGAGGCTTATCATCTTTTTGGCGAGTTCGGCAATCTTGACCGGTTCGCCCATGTCAAAGACGAAAATCTCGCCGCCGTGTCCCATCGTGCCGGCTTCGAGCACAAGCTGGCAG
This sequence comes from uncultured Bacteroides sp., assembly GCA_964495725.1. Classification (GTDB taxonomy): domain Bacteria; phylum Bacteroidota; class Bacteroidia; order Bacteroidales; family Muribaculaceae; genus CAG-873. Next base: position 19,581 of record CAZBWZ010000009.1, on the reverse strand, counting down.
GCCTCTGATATGAGCATGAAATAGCGTATGATGTCGGGGTGGGTCACGGTGACGGGTCCGCCACGCTTGATCTGCTCCTTGAATAGGGGCACTACAGATCCGTTGCTGCCCAGCACGTTGCCAAAGCGGGTGGTGACGAATTGGGTGACACCGCCGACAGATCCGTCTTTGATGGCCTTGTCGAGGCTCTGCACATACATCTCGCAGATACGCTTGCTGCAGCCCATGACATTGGTGGGATTGACGGCCTTGTCGGTCGAGACCATCACAAACTTTTCGGTCATGAATTCCACGGCGAGGTCGGCCAGTATCTTTGTGCCCATGATGTTGTTATTGATGCTTTCTGCGGGATTGCTCTCCATCATCGGTACATGCTTATAGGCGGCGGCATGAAATATAAACTGCGGATGATGCTTCTCGAAAATCCGGCGCATGCGTTGCCGGTTTGATATGTCGGCAAGGATGATGTCGCTGTTTACATCACTGTATTCATCCGAGGCCATCATCAGGCAGATATTGTGCAGGGGTGTCTCGGCCTGGTCAACGAGTATCAGCATCGACGGCTTGAAGGCGGCTACCTGCCTTACTATCTCACTGCCGATACTGCCGGCGGCGCCGGTAATCATTATCCTGCGGTCGTGCAGCATACCGGCAATGGCATCGAGGTCGATTTTTATCTGCTCCCTGGGCAGCAGGTCCACGATGTCCACCTCCTTGAGCTGGCGGTAGCTGATGTCACTGATGGTCCATTCCTGGGCATCGGGCATCATGAATATCTTGATACCTTCTTTAAGGAGGGAGTCGACAAGCTCGGTGTTGTTACGCAGGGATTCGGTTGCGAGTGGCGATACAAACAGAGATAAGGCCGAGTGCTCCTTCATTGTGTGCGCCAGGTGTCGGTCGGCTTTGTATACCTTGACACCCATCAGCGTATATGCACGCAGCTCTTTGACGTTGGTCACAAAGCCGGCCACACGATAAGCGGCCGGTTTACGGCTGCGTATACTCTTGGCTATGGCCACGCCTCCCTCGCGCACACCGTAGATAAATATCGGCTGTGCCTCGGTGAGGGTGTAAGTCGTGTCAAACCAGTTTTTCACGACCACACGTATGAGCCACATCACAATCAGGGATACGGCAGACCAGGTGATTATATCGCGCATCCTGATAGGAAAGAGATGGTCGTTGGCCCATACGTATTTGAATGTGGCGGCAAGCACTATGGCCAGCAGCGAGGCAAGGGCCAGACGCCCCAGATCTACGAATGACGCATACCGCAGGATGCCCGAGTAGGTATGGAACACACGAAAGCCGATAATGAAGAACAGCAGGTAGATGCATAGCGTGAGACATACCTCCGTGAAATTCTCAAGGGTGTAGAGTGTGCCGTTGTTAAGGGCGTGTACCGCAAGCGAGGCCAGAAACACAACGATGCAGTCGATGATGAATATCAACCAGAAAGGTAATGCTTTCTTTGAAAAATACCAGTCGGTAACGCGGTTAAATGGCTTCATTAGTGTGTGTATAGGTCTGATTGTTAATGAGGTGTAAGGATATGTGGCGAGCGCCGGTGTGCGATGTATATCGTTGTGCTCTATATATCGGATTTCCTGATTACTTGTAACTGAGGTCTTCAGTCATCCGATATTTTTCACAAAGATATGAATAAAATGTCTTATATGAAAATATTTGCTGCACCCGACTTCGTCACTTTTTGATGAATAGATTTTGTCAGCGCTAATAATCAATTGATTAGTAGAGTCAGAGGACGATTTATGGTTAAACAATGACAATGCCGGAGAAAACTGACTGGCATCTGCCGTGAGTCCGGTGTGGCTCGCAAGAGACTGAAAATCTGTCTTCGGGCTTTACATAGTTGTATCCGATGACAGGCTTTTGAATTAGGTCATAAGGCCTATATGGTAAGCCAATAGTCTTTCGGTAAGGTAATAATTATTGTGGTCTATGACATTGCCCAGATTGGCGACTCCCACCTCATGGGGCTGGAGGGCTTAGTATCGGCGTGGATGTGTCACCTTTCGTCTAATATCATCCATCTTATCTGATACTTAACTTATATGTCCTCAGCGTTTGTGCTGATCTTCTCAAAAGTCATGCCACGCCAATACAGCCGACCATTCCCGAACATTATGTAATCACCCGGAATATAAAGTCGAGTGAATGTCTCGTCAGTGATATGTGGGATAGTAATGGTTACATTATATGTCTTGTAAGGATCCGTCATCTTGTCATACCGAAATTGATCTATTATTGCACTATGTACCACCATTTTTCCATTGTCTATACCAAGAGGATTCATATATCCTGACTCGTAAGGATTGGCCGGGTATATGAAGAATTCGAGTCCCCGAAGCCCTTTGTCCACTGTTTTGGTTTGTCCTATCGGTATACCTCGTTTGTTTTCTTTATTGCATTGAGGATTATACATCATTTCGTCTTCCCCATAATTCAGATAAAAAAATATATGGCAAGGTACATTGATATTAGGCAGAATGAATGTAATCGTGGAACTGTCAGCGGTCTCCTCCAATTCCACAGAATAGTCTGCAAGCGGATTGTTTTGTGCAATCTCCTTTGACCTGATTCCGATAAATACTGTGTCCTCAAACTCATAATCGCATATAGCCAACGTATCGTATGACTCAGCGCTCAGATCACTTCTGCTGAGTATCACCAGGCTGTCTGTATTAATATTTATGAGAGCCTGCTCCGATGTGCAGATGTACGTTCCTGATAATTCTGACCTTAGTTTGACTAAAGTCTCAGTATCCATAAGAAATCTATTATTTATGGATCCTTTTCCACTCATACATGATTGCATAGCAATAACCAGACCCATCAATAGGGTGGCGTAGACAACGGCTCTAATTGACAATCGCCGTAATTTCATGCATTTTGTATTCATGACTTTTCTTGAGTTTTCCGGAGAATTCAAATAATTCAATTTAGACTGCCGACAGATATATACAATGGATCTATAGCCAGTACACTACACCAAAATACCTCTTTTCCCATAATTGGCCAAGCCATATAAATCCGTTATCCACAATTTTCATGTATGAATCGGGAACGTGATAAAGTGCAAAAGAACTATCGGTAAAGTAAGGAAAGTATATATTGATTGATTTTACTTTATCCATCTTGACGGTATCAATTTCAAGACTTGTAGTGCAGCCAGCAAGCTTGCCAAGGAACAGGCCTTTATCTGTGACAGCTTTAAAAGGTTGAAACACCTGGGGCTTGATGTCACATTTAAAACTTGAATGCCCTGATGCTATCTTACACTCATAATTGCGCTGCTCTCCCACGGGTAAGTAATCCGTTTCATCACAGGTGAGTGTGATATTCAGACCTTTATTTTTCGATATATTTGGAAAATGTAACCTGAGCGTGATACTATCTGACAGTGCGTCGTCATCACCGTACTCTACAGAGTAATACATCCCTCTGGAAGGATTGATGCGTTCGTCTGGAATCTGGACAACCTTATAGAATCCCCCCTCCATTTTTATTAACTTGAATAATCCAAGTGTATCACCTTTCACGACCGTAAAGAAGTCGTACAGGACAGTCCAGTCACAGACACTCAATGTATCACCTGAAAAGACCGCAATGCCGGTATCGCCGGCATAATAATAGGGCTTTTTAGCTCTAACGGAAAATTCCAGGAGCGTAGCACAAAGTATTATTAACACTAAATTCTTCATTACTCAGATATAGGTTCAGTATTTAAACGATAAAGAGACTGTGATGAGTTGTTAAGGGAATAATCAGACCTGTTGTTCCGGCAATTTTAGTTCGATCATCGTGTACTTCTGCCACCCAAGGAGCAGTTCTCTAATCTCGGTCCACTTCCCGTCATCCATAAGCTCCAGCAGTGTTTTAGCTCTTTCAATTATGGGAATCATCCAGTCCCAATTGTCTCCACTTTCTAACGCGACGATTTGATCGAGGTAATCTCTGGCCTCATCATACTTTTCCATGACAAGGTATGACAAGGCAAAGAACTCAAATTTGTTGATCATACTTCCGAAATAAAGGAGTTCATGTTTGTTTACCTTATCCAATATCGTAGCGATGCTGTCGCAAGGTAACTGTTCGTAACAATTTTTTATAACCGGCAATGCTAAAGAAAGATCCTTTTTCTCCCACTCATCAATTCTATCTCCTAAAGCAAAATTAATAAAGTGAGTAGGTACATATAAAGCTTGATAGAAATAGTAAACGTAAAACTCGGCAGATGTAAAGCGGTCAGGCTCCACACATAGTCCTATAATCATGCGGAAATCATCATGGATCAGATATTTGTATGCGAGACTTTTATGGTGCGTCAGCGACATAGTCTTTGCTATCTCCGATGCTATGGTTGATAAAGATGGTACCTTTTTTGCTTTATGCTCAGTTTTTACCTTTTTATTGAGAGGTGTTGCTGTTTCTTTCTCCTTTCTCTTTATTGTGTTAAGGATATCGGAAATTATGTGACGACCTTTCATGACTAATACCGTTTTGTTGACAATGATTGTAATGAATCTATATCCTGCTTCAATTCTAAGATTAACGTATTGTGCTCTATATCCGGCATTTCACGTACATGAGATTTGATTATATCCTCTATCATACAGGTGATGAACTCTATCCTCTCCTCTACAGATAAAGTTGTGTCGTTGGCGATTGAGTATTGTTCTGGGCAAGAGCTGTGATCAATTACTCCATATCTATATTTTCTCGATAGCTTATCTATCTTACAATTCAAAGCCTCAAAATTGGATTCTAATATATCACTCCATTTAAAAAAATCCATTTTACAATTTAAATACCTAAGTGATAGGTCATGCATTTTATATATATTTATGATATCTATTATATCCTTGGCTTCAATATTTGGAGTAGTGGAGAATGAGCGATATAATTTCCATACGTCACCTTTCTTTATATAGCCGCCAGGAACAGAAGGATGCAATTGATATGGTATTTTCAGCTGTCCGTCAGTAACGAATAAATTTGCTAAGTCAATTATGAAAACAACATCATAGCGATTATGTGATAAGGACATCTTACCAATCGGAATTAAAGCAGAATCATCCTGATTGATATGTACTTCATACATACTTCTTAGCAACGAATCAATCAGACATCTGTTTATAAACATTGTATCATCGTATACAAATAGTCTGGGATCAGACCTTGAAATACTGACATCACGATACGTATGATACCTAAAATTCAAGGGATGACATACAACCATAATGTATGATATTTGAAACAGAATAGTTCCGATAATCAGACGTTTCATTGCCGTCGCTTTCTGTGACCTGGAGCACGTTGCCCTGGTGGTCGCGTTTGTAGTAGTGCATCCTCCCCGAGGCGATGTAGCCCGCGGGCGTGTCCACGCGCTTTGTATGACACCGGGTAAAGGATTCTTTCATATGAGGAGATTTGTGATTTTTTAGTTCCCCAAAGATACAACGCTAATATGGAAATACAAAATAATCTGACCGTTAATTTGTATGTTTAAAAACATGTTACAGTGGATTAGATTATCAGGCGGGCGGGAATATCCGGGCCGTAACACTGTACCTGTCGTAAAAATGTGTAACCATTCCGTGGTAGCTGTGGTGGGGGAATCATGACCGGGGGATGGCGACGACAGGGGCCAACTCCCGGCTAACAAAAATGAATCCCCTCCGGGGAATTGCACTGATGATGTCATCTCTGACGCTCTCTACCTGATGTGCTCTCTGATGCTATCCGAGACACCTCATGTATAAACCGACCGCTATAACCCTCCGGGGAATATATAGAAAGAGCCTGTATATTAATTGTCTGAGCTTAGTGTCTGATCTCAGGAGAAGGGGGATATACGAATAGCGGCAGACCCCCGTAGACGTCTGCCGCATCAAAATATGAGAGTGTATCTATTGGATTCAGAAGCTGTAGCTTACGCCTATGGCCGGAGCGAGGGCGTGTACCTTATAGTCGGCTGTGAAGGTGCGGGTGTACTCGGGTACACCGAGGCTCGTGAGCAACATATCATCGTATGTGCAGCTGGCGTTATCTTTGCCAAGACCTGCGACATAGAGGAATGAGGCGTCGATGGAGAGACCCTTGACCGGACGGAATGACACGCCCACGGCCGGCTCGATCTTTGTCATGCCGGGAGTCTCGGGGTTGTAGTAGTCTTCATTGCAGGGTGATGTATCCACCATGAGACCTACTCTTGCGTCAAAGCGGTCGGTGACGGCGTATTGCGCACCCAGGTGCCATGTCCATGAGTTGCTGTATTTCTTGGGTATGTACTGGTTGAAGGCGGTGGGGAGCTCGAGAAATTCCACATCGAGAGACTTGTAGGCATGCCATCCGGTGAGCTGAGCGTCGGCGGCGAGGGTGAGCTTGTCAACGGGTTTGTAGCTTACACCGAAATTGAATACCCAGGGGCATGGCATCTGGGCTTTGAAGTTGGCCTGGTTGATCACGCCTATGGTCTCCTGCAGCAGATTTGCGGCGAGCTCGTTGGCGTAGGTAAGTGCGGCTTTGCCAGCATCCACCTTCATATTCATCTTGGTGCGCAGGGAAGCACCGACGGTCCATTGGCTGTTGATGTCATACATAGCACCTACGTTGACACCTAAGGCCACTTTTGATGTGCCGTTGAGGTTGACCGATGCGGGAGTGATCTTGCCGAAGACGGCTTGCTGACCCATCTGCTGGAGCAGCATGTCGAGACTTGAGGGAGTGATGAGGCCTTTGTTGAGGTCTACGTTGCCCCATGTCACCATCAGACCGGCACCCACTGAGAGGTTGGGCAGTATGCGCCATGAAACGGTGGGCTGCAAGGTGAATGCCTTCAATGTCACTGACTGGTTGAGAACCGCGCCGGGCCAGTTTTCCGTCCAGTTAATGCCACTGCCGTAAGGTGTATAGAAGTCGATACCTACCTTGAGGTTGTCGTATACTGAAAAGGCCATGCCTGCGCTGATGGGAGTGGAGGCGTTATTGTCGGTTTCGTAGACCGAGCCGTCGGGCAGGGTGGCTTTGGCAGTGGGCATGATAGCGGTGAAGCTGCCCATGATTTCCATCTGATTGTCCATGAACGCCATACCGGCGGGGTTGAAAAACATGCTCTCCACACCGAGTTTGAGAGCGGTGCCGGTATGTCCCATACCGTTTTGCCTTGCGCTGAGCGAGTTCACCTGATAGCCCTCGGCGGCTGCCGAGATGGCGACAGACGCTGCTGCCGCAAATGCCATAATTTTCTTCATAAAAAAGTAAAAATTATCAATTATTGGCGCAAATGTAAACTATATATCCCGAATGGCAAAATTATTGGACTTTTAGCGTAATATTTACAATTTTGTTGGCATAGATGGTCACTAAATACCGAGTAGGGGAGTGGTGAGTGAGGAAAAAGGTAATTTGTGAGTGTTGCAACTTTTGCATATCTTTGCAAAGCAATCCCGGGGCTTAGGATCCGGCATCGATAACATGAAAGTATAATTACAACAAGATAACCATGAAAAAGACAGCTTTAATGCTGATGCTGGCCCTGACCTGCATGGGGAGTCCGGCGAAAAAGTTTGAGAAATTTCCTGACGGCAGTGCGGTGCCGGCCTGGTTTAACGACTCGCGCAAGGTAGACGTGTCTAAGCTCGGACGTCAGTATGTGATCACCGATTACGGTGTGGTGGGTGACAGCACCCTGGTGCAGACCGAGGCCATACAGCAGGTGATAGATAAGGCGGCGGCCGACGGCGGCGGCGTTGTGGTGGTGCCCGGCGGCACTTATATGAGCGGCTCGCTATTCTTCAAGCCCGGTACACATTTATATATACAAAAGGGAGGCAAGCTCAAAGGTATCGATGCCATATCACATTATAAGATAATCAAGACCCGTCTTGAGGGACAGACTATCGACTATTTTGCTGCCCTTGTCAATGCCGATAGCTGCAATGGCTTCACAATCAGCGGTGAGGGTACTATAGATGGCAATGGTCTGAGATTCTATGAGGAGTTTTGGCTCAGACGTAAGGTCAACCCCAAGTGTACCAATCTCGAGGCCCTGCGTCCGCGTCTGGTGTATATATCCAATTCGGATGATGTGACGGTATGCGGCGTCAACCTGATCTATTCGGGATTCTGGACCAATCATATATACAACTGCAACCGTGTGAAATATCTCGATGTGAATATATATGCACCTGATGAGAATCCGCGCGGCCCCAGCACAGACGCGCTCGATCTCGACGTGTGTGATGATGTGCTCGTGAGCCGCTGCACCATCAACGTAGGTGATGATGCCGTATGCTGCAAGGGCGGCAAGGGCACATACGTAGACACTATACCCGGCAACGGCAGGGTAAGCCGTCTGATAGTGGACGACTGTACGTTCGGCCGAGCCAACGCCGGTGTCACATTCGGCAGCGAGGCCTGGGATTGCAGTAACGTGATACTCAGCGGATGCAAGTTTAACGACACCTCACACATGATTCTATTCAAGATGCGCCCCGATACCCCGCAGCAATACCGTGACGTGCTGGTGGAGGATTGCAGCGGACGAGTGCGCAACGCCGTAGAGGTGCAGCGCTGGACACAGTTCTTCAATAAGGTGGAGCGCGATCCCATGCCTCCGTCGGGGATCACTAACGTGACCATACGCGATTGTGATCTGGTGTGTACGCGTGACTTCTACCGCGAGGCAAAGGGCGATTATTTCACTCTCAGCGACTTTTTGTTTGAGAACATCAATGCCGTGGACACCAAGGGCGAGTTTGACACAAGCAATATTGTCAATTGCAGGCTGGAAAATGTCAAGATTACCGTAGATCCGGCGCTCGGAGCCAATGGCGCGGGTGTGATAGATGATCGCGCCAATTGATACGGCCGCGAAAAATATTTGTATATAATTTGATTAATTTGTAATTTTGCCAACTTCAATATGGCTACCTCGGCGCCCGGCAGATGGCGGATGTCATGCCTGACGATACGGGGTGAAGTTGAAGCCGCTTAATAACAATTAGTTGCATGGCCGCTCAGCAATACCGGCCAAAGAAAAGATAAAGATAACTACGGTTATATGAAAGTCGTAAATACAAAAAAAGAGCTGCGTGAGCTGCTCGATGCCGACCGCGCCTGTGACAAGACTGTGGGTCTGGTGCCGACCATGGGAGCTCTGCACGACGGCCATCTCTCACTCATCGCGCGTGCCCGTGAGGAAAACGATGTGGTGGTGGTGAGCGTGTTTGTGAATCCCACGCAGTTCAATAATCCGGATGACTTGCTTACCTATCCGCGTACCATCGAAGCCGACTGCGCCAAGCTGCTCGAGGCCGGTGTGGATTATGCTCTTGTGCCGTCTGTCGAAGAAATGTATCCCGAGCCTGACACCCGTGTATTCGACCTCGGGCCTGTGGCCGAGGTGATGGAGGGCGCTATGCGCCCCGGGCATTTCAATGGCGTGGCGCAGATAGTGAGCAAGCTCTTTGATATCGTAAGACCCGACAGGGCATATTTCGGCGAGAAGGATTTCCAGCAGATCGCTGTCATACGCCGGATGGCCGAGATAGAGGGCTTCGACATCGATATAGTGGCATGTCCCATCAAGAGGGAGGATGACGGTCTGGCCCTGAGCAGCCGTAACGTGAGGCTTACCGAAGAGCAGCGTGCCGTGGCTCCCGTGATACACAAGACATTGGAGTCGTCGAGAGACTGGGCCCGCGATCACAGCATAGATGAGACAATCCGGTATGTGACCGAGGAAATCAACTCATTTCCGCACATGCAGGTAGAATACTACCAGATAGTAGACGGCAACACCATGCAGCCTGTGGCCCGGTGGAGCGATACCTGTTATCCTGTGGGATGCATCACCGTGTATTGTGGCGATGTGAGACTGATCGACAATATCAAATATTAGTGGCAGCTAACAGTTAACTATATCCCGAGATGTACGTAGAAGTAGTTAAGTCAAAGATACACAGAGTAAAAGTGACCGAGGCCTGCCTCGACTACATAGGCAGCATCACCATAGACGAAGACCTGATGGATGCCGCCGGAATAATCAGGGGAGAGCGTGTCTATATCGTAGATAATAACAATGGGGCGCGGCTGGATACCTACGCGATACCCGGAGAGCGCGGATCCGGCGTGATATGTCTCAACGGCGCGGCAGCTCGTCTGGTGCAGCCCGGAGACATAGTCATAATCATGAGCTATGCGACCATGCCGCTGGATGAGGCCAAGGAATTCACGCCTAAGGTGATTTTTCCTGACAGCGATACCAACCGGCTGGTGGATGTCGCCCCCTGATTACAACCTTGAATAAAAAAATATTACGCAGCAATGTTTGAAAACTTATCTGAGAGACTCGAACGGAGTTTTAAAATACTGAAGGGTGAAGGCAAGATCACCGAGATCAATGTGGCCGAGACGCTCAAGGATGTGCGCAGGGCACTTGTCGAGGCCGACGTCAACTATAAGGTGGCCAAGACCTTTGTAGACACGGTCAAGAAAAAAGCGCTCGGACAGAATGTGCTTACAGCCATCAAGCCAGGACAGCTGATGGTGAAAATCGTGCAGGACGAGCTCATCGAGCTCATGGGCCGCGAGAACGCTCCGCTCAACCTCAAGGGCAAGCCGGCGATAGTACTGATGTCGGGTCTGCAGGGATCAGGTAAGACTACTTTCTCGGGCAAGCTTGCCAGAAAGCTCAAGAGCGAGCAGGGCATGCGTCCGCTTCTGGTGGCCTGCGACGTGTATCGTCCGGCGGCCATCGATCAGCTCAAGACCCTTGCCGCATCCATCGATGTGCCCGTCTATACTGAAGACGGCAACAAGAATCCCGTGGAGATTGCCCGCAACGCTATCGCATATGCCAAGGAGAATCACAATGATCTCGTGATTATCGATACCGCGGGGCGTCTGGCCGTGGATGAGCAGATGATGGACGAGATCGAGGCAATCAAAAAAGCGGTGAATCCGGGCGAGACATTGTTTGTGGTCGACTCCATGACCGGACAGGACGCCGTCAACACCGCAAAGGCCTTCAACGACCGGCTCGATTTCGACGGTGTCATCCTCACAAAGCTCGACGGTGACACACGCGGCGGTGCGGCAATCTCGATACGTACCGTGGTGACCAAGCCGATAAAGTTTATCGGTACAAGCGAGCATCTCGACGGTATCGAGCCCTTCCACCCCGACCGTATGGCCAGCCGTATCCTCGGCATGGGTGATGTGGTGTCACTTGTTGAGAAAGCGCAGGCGGCATTTAACGAGGAGGAGGCCCGCAAGCTCGCGGAGAAGGCTCAGAAGAATCAGTTTAATCTCGAGGATTTCTACAAACAGATACAGCAGATCAAGAAGATGGGTAACATCAAGGATCTCGCCTCGATGATTCCCGGTGTGGGCAAACAGATCAAGGATCTCGATATTGACAACGATGCCTTCAAGGGCATAGAGGCCATGATCAATTCGATGACTCCGGCAGAGCGCCGCAATCCAAAGATCATCAACGCATCGCGACGCCAGCGTATCGCCAACGGCTCCGGCACCACGCTGCAGGATGTCAACAGGCTGCTCAAGCAGTTTGAGCAGACCAAGCAGATGATGCACCTTGCCACAAAGATGAAAAATCCGGCCAATGCCCTCAAGATGGCCCGCCAACTCAAAAACGCAAAGAGAAGATGACACTGATCGACGGAAAAAAAACAGCGGTTGAGATAAAAGCCGAAATCAAGGCCGAGGTAGATGCGATGGTAGGCCGCGGCGAGCGCCGCCCCCATCTGGCCGCTATCCTCGTAGGACACGACGGAGGCAGCGAGACATACGTGGCCAACAAGGTGAAGGCATGTGAGGAGTGCGGATTCAAATCCACGCTTATCAGATTCGAGGACGACGTAACGGAGGAAACATTGCTCGACACCATAGACAAGCTCAACAAAGATGCGGATGTAGACGGATTCATCGTGCAGCTGCCCCTGCCGCGTCACATCTCCGAGCAGAAGATGATCGAGGCTATCGACTACCGCAAGGATGTCGACGGCTTCCATCCGGTCAATGTAGGCCGTATGGCCATAGGATTGCCCTGCTTTGTGTCTGCCACTCCCGCCGGTATCCTCGACCTGCTTGCCCGCTACAATATCGAGACATCGGGCAAACGCTGTGTCGTGCTCGGCCGCAGCAATATCGTGGGACGTCCGATGGCTACCCTGATGATGCGCAAGGGCTATCCCGGCAATGCTACCGTGACAGTGTGCCACAGCGCCACTCCCGATATTCCGTCAATCACCCGCGAGGCGGATATCATCATAGCAGCCTTGGGTCAGCCGGGCTTCGTCACCTCAGATATGGTGAAGGACGGTGCCGTGATTGTCGATGTAGGCACAACTCGTGTGCCCGATGCCACCCGCAAGAGCGGATTCCGTCTCAGAGGTGATGTCGATTTTGACAATGTGGCCGGAAAATGCAGCTATATCACGCCTGTGCCGGGTGGAGTCGGACCCATGACTATCGTGTCGCTGATGAAGAATACCCTCGCGGCAGCCCAGCATAAGTATTATAACTGAAAGATACCACGGGCTGAGGCAATGTCTCGGCCCGATCACCAGGGATAACTCCGATCACTGTAAACGATATTTTGATTTGATAGCACCGACAGCCACAACAATAATGTTGGCTCTTGCTCCGCTGATGCAGCAGGACAGGGAGGCCACTTTGCTATTTGCAGGTGATGCGATGATGCATCAGAAGCAGATAGATGTCGCCTGCCGCCCCGACGGTAGCTATGACTACTCGGGGTGCTTCACCGGCATCGCGCCTCTGGTGAGTGATGCGGATTATGCTGTGGTGAATCTTGAGACACCGCTTGGCGGCGGACGCTATTCGGGGTATCCGTGTTTCAATGCCCCGGATACCTACGCCGATGCCCTCAAGGATGCAGGATTCGATATGTTCCTCACCGCCAACAACCATACCCTCGATCGCCATGATGCCGGTCTCAAGCGTACTGTCGCGGTGCTGGATGCCAAGGGCGTGGATCATATAGGCACCTATCGCGATATTGAATATCGCGACTCAATATTGCCCCTGATCAAGGATGTCAACGGCTACAGGATAGGATTCCTCAACTATACCTACGGCACCAATGGAATTGATGTGCAGGGTGATGTAGTGGTGGATTATATCGACAGGGATAAAATCAGCGAAGATATCAGGCGTGTGCGTCAGGCCGGAGCCGAGCTGGTATGTGTGGCCGTACACTGGGGTGTGGAATACAAGCTGCTGCCCCATTACACGCAGACGTCGCTGGCTGATTATCTGGTGGATCAGGGTGTAGATATGGTGATAGGAGGTCACCCGCATGTGATACAGCCAATGGAGATGCGTGTAGGCGATGATGGCTCGCGTCATCTTGTGGTGTACTCGCTGGGCAATCTGATCTCAAACATGACCACTACCAATACACGCGGCGGAGCGCTGGTGCGCGCCTTCCTCAAGCGTGACAGCAACGGACGCGCATATGTTGACGGCGCCGATTATGATCTGGTGTTCACCATACCCGGCACCCAGGGAGGCGATAACTTCCGGCTGGTGTATACCGACAGTTGCGACAGTCAGCTCTGGAGCGGCGCATGCAGGGCTTTCGAGACAGCCGCCACCGGCATATTCAGAAAGCATAACAAGGAGGTTGACCGGCGCAGACGTCAATAATCCACTCTAAGTAAATGAGCATACCTAAAACATACATCTCCCTAAGGATCAGCGGTACCCCGGTGAGAAAGGGTGGCTTCGTGCCTATCGTGAATATCAATGATGCCTTTTTCGAGATGAGCGACACATATCCGTCAGCATTGTGCCGAGATGCGTGTCTGTACTCGATGTGCCTACTCCCTGACATGACGGTGTATAAGCTTGTGTTTAACAGGATGAGACATCATGATGATGTGGGCGAGGCTCGTCTTGTGATAGGGTTTTCCATACCGGCCGGATACAGGTTGCCTGACGGGTTGGATACTGCGGGTGTGTTGCACACGTTGCTTGAGGCTTTCATTAATAATTTTGCCGTGGCTCTTGACGACGGCAGTTTTGAATACCGTTTCGGGAGGTTTGATACTGATGCTCTGGAGAGAATCTGCAACTCTATCCAACTTGTTCCCACCGACCGCCGGCGTGTGGTGATGAACAGTGCCGCCCCTCGCGGAGCGGCCGAGGTGGAGCGTGATGATATAGCCTTCACGCTGGCTGATACTGATAACGATCGTCTCTCTGAAATCAGCGAATTGCTCGTGGCCGAGCATATCAATACCTCGCTTGCAGGAGTGGCGGTGACACTGCGTGATGATGCTGAGGATACGGCTGCCACAGACGGTGAGGAGGAAGAGGTATCACCCGAGACTGACATGATAGATGGGCACGAAGCTGAATCAGCTCAAGATATGGAGCCTGGTTCCGATAATCCGGCCGGTGAAACATACTCCTGGGGCAATGACAATGTCGAAGAAGACGCTCCGGAGCCGCGTAGGAGCCGATGGCCCGTGCTTTTGGCCGGAGTGCTGATCGGAGCAGTCGTGACATTTGTCGCCGTAGGTCTGTTTCAGAAGCATACGTCACCGGCTGATACAACGCCGGCTCCACTGTATGGCGCTGACACGGCTGCTGTTGTTACGGCTGACACTGTCGCGCCAGTGGCTGCCGAGACTGTGTATGTCGAGCGAAGGATAATAGTCAAGGAGCCCAAGGCACGCAGATCTGCCACGGTGAAAGCGCCAGCGACTGTGACAACCGCCCCGGTCGAGACACCAGCTCAGCAGGAAGAAGCTCCGGCCAAGGCGCTGAAATATGATCCGGAAGAGGAGCGCAGCCTGTGATGCGGATCATGCGGATACCCTGATTTATGACTGACCTAACATATTAAAGATAACATGGACAGATACTTCAAGCAATTTGCGCTCGCCATGACATTAATGTCGGGGGGTATCGTGGAGATGACCGCTCAGGACAGCCGGCATCTGAGTCGTGATTCGGCGTATCTTTGTCAGCCATTCTCCGTCATGGATGCCGTGACCATCGGCAGGATGGCCGGGGAAGCCGGCAACTATCTGGATCTGCCGGGGATAGATGCGTATAAGGACAAGCTCACTAAGGTGACAAAAGATATCGAAGTATATGATGCGGCCGTGAAGGCCCTCGATTCTCCTTTTGATTTCAACCGCGTAGTGGAGGTGCGCAAGAGGCTGATTCCGCTCATCTCGCAAGACGGATATTTCAGTGAGGCTCAGCAGGCCGAGATGGATCGCCTCGACATACTGCTCTCACGCTACAAGGGCAGCGTGGCCCTGTTCAAGGACATTATCGGCAGAATCAACAGCGACCCGGTGGTGAAGTCCTACCGGGACGCTTCGCGGGGCGGACACCCGTCGGCCGAAGACCGGCGCAATTACATCGCCGCGATATCAGCCGTAGTCTACAAGCCGTCTTCAAAGGAATTCACCGACGACATCAAAAATTACATACAGCTGATACCATATCTTAAGCCGAGACTTACGGAATATCTCAATTCAATAGCCCGTAACCCGGAATCCACACCCGCCGTGGAAACTGAAATAATGGGCATAAAGCTGTGAGTTGACGTAAAATGATTGCATGTTGTCATATAAATCATTAATTTTGCAGAAAGAAAATTTTTAAGCCAATGCTCGCATATAATACTCAGCAGGAAAATCTGAAGCTGCCGGAATATGGTCGCAATGTACAGAGAATGGTGAATCATTGCATGACCATAGAAGACCGCGACGAGCGCACAGCCTGCGCACACACCATAATCGATACGATGTACACTCTTGTGCCTCCTACTGGCGACCCCAAGAAATACAGGCGTACACTCTGGAATCATCTCGCGATAATGAGTGATTTCCAGCTTGACATCGATTGGCCCTGTGAGGTGATAGAGAGTGACCGGTTGCACGAGCAGCCTGATCCTGTCTACTACAGCATAAATGATATCAGATACCGTCATTACGGCAAGAATATCGAGACGATGGTAGAGTATGTCTCGCAGATGCCCGAATCAGGCGAGCGCGACGCCATGCAGCTGCTTGTGGCCAATCACATGAAGAAGCTGATGCTCGCTGTCAATCCCGACGGTGTCGACGATGCAAAGATATTCAAGGATTTACGTCACCTGTCTCACGGCAGGGTAAATCTCGCCCCGGAGACCGTACACCTCCACGAGTTCAAGACTCTCGCACCCCCGAAAAAGAAGAAAAAGAAATGATACGCCAAGATCAACTGCTGGAGGTAGGCAGGGTGCTGAAGACTCACGGCGTAAACGGAGAGATGTCGACGCTATTCAGTATCGACGGGTTTGACGAGATCGTAAAGCCCGGGACTTGCCTGCTGTTTGATATGGACGGCATATATGTGCCTTTTTTCGTAGCCGGATGTCGCAAGCGCGGCAGCGAATCGCTGCTGTTGTCGCTCGATGGCGAGGATACCCAGCAGATGGCCGCCGCATTTGTAGGCAAGCCGGTGTATATGCGTGCCGACGATGTGCCCGACACCGCAGGTGACGATGATGACGAGGGCGTGTATGCCAATGATCTCATCGGTTACCGGGCTGCGGATACCGACGGCACTGAGATCGGCGAGATAACGGCGGTAGACGACAACACGGATAATGTGCTGTTTGTGGTAAGCCGTGGCCCTGAGCTCAAGGACGTGCTGATACCGGCCGTCGGTGATATGATAGAGGAAATCGATGATGAGAATAATAAGGTGATTTTTAATTTGCCCCAGGGATTATTGGATATTTAGAATTATGGAATACGACGAACAGGCAGCTATAGATTACATACGCGAGCATACTGATGCCGCGATGCTCGATGGTGTCAGCGATGACGAGATACTTAACTTGATCGATGTGGTGTGGGATTATTATGAAGACCACGGACTGCTCGAAATGAGCATCGATG
The DNA here is from genome assembly GCA_964495725.1 of uncultured Bacteroides sp. Classification (GTDB taxonomy): domain Bacteria; phylum Bacteroidota; class Bacteroidia; order Bacteroidales; family Muribaculaceae; genus CAG-873. Next base: position 2,596 of record CAZBWZ010000009.1, on the reverse strand, counting down.
ACGATCTTGATGACGAGGCCGATATCGATGACATGGTGAAGTATGTGCAGAAGGTGATAGCTAAGGATAAGAAATCGCCACTCACACCGGAGGCCGTGGACAGGATGGTGAGGTTAGAGGTGGAATTTGAAGAGACGATCGAGGATGAATTTTGACAGGACTCTTGTGTCGCGTGGGCTGAGGCTGCTGATTGTTGTGTTCGCGGCTCTCAATGTCATGATATGCCGCGCCGATGATGCTGTAAATGCGGCTGATCTTGATTTCGGCACCAATATCGAGACGCCTAAGATACCGGCAAAAGTATCGGCTGACGTGCGCACGCATATGCAGAATATCAAGAAGGCTATTGAAAAGAATAAGCTGGAAGTGAGTCTGGAGCGCTCGGGCGAGGTAGTGAACATCAAGATTCCTTGCAGCGACTTTTTTGCCGCCAATGATACAGTGCTTAAGCCCGCGGGCGCCAATAAGCTGCGAATGCTCTCTGACGTGCTCAAGTATCCCACCATGTACAAGGTGATTGTGGCTGTATACAGCGACAATACCGGGGATGATGAATACAATGACAACCTTACGATGGCACGGGCCAATGTCATCGATGAATTTCTGATCGGTCTCGCCCCCGCAGGCAAAGAGGTGAATGTGGTGCCATACGGCATGGGCTCCGCCGATCCGCGTGTCGACAACAACTCGATAGCCAACCGCGCTCTCAACCGCCGTGTCGAGATTCTCATCGTGCCCGAGTGGCAGATGATAGAGACGGCCCGCGCCGGTAAGCTGAAATCAAGGCATTGAACACGTCGTGCTGATCATCTACCGGTCAGTAAAGGATGTGCAGGGATACATGTTGAATTGCCGGCGGCAATCACCGGTCGAGCATCCCGGAGAGGATGCTGCGGAGTTCGGCGGCCGCGAGCTGAGGCTCATAGCCGCGCGACAGTATGCGGCGGTAGAGCTTGGTGCGCTGCTCGTAGGTGAGGATAATATCGGGCGATCTGTCTATCATTGACTTTATGATATGCCGCAGTCCATTGGTGTAGATATCCTCGTCAATCTCCCCGAGCACCTCGCTGATTATATCCTGTGAAACGCGCTTCATCATCAGGGCGCTCTTTATTTTGCGGCGACCCCATCGTGAGAATCTGACCTTGTCGTTGACAAAGGCACGGGCGAAGCGGCGGTCGTCGATAAAGCGGTGACGCAGCAGCGAGCCTATGATCTTGTCGGCATCCGCAGCCGGGATCTGCCATCTGCGCATCTTCTCGCGGGCCTCACCCTCAGACATCTCGGCACGCGCACATAGTTGCTCAAGCCTCGCGAGCGCCTCCTGCGCGGTAATCTTTCGTCGCTGCATCCTCATGACAGTAGCCGTGCGGTGATGAATCTCTTTGCACCCAGATAATCATTGACCGTATCTATATCTGAGAATCCCAGGTCTGTGAGCATCATTGTGATTGCCTGGGCGCACAGAGGATTTATTTCAAAGTACAGATGCCCCCCAGGCGACAGTGCGGTGGCCGCGTAGCGGGCTATAGCCTCATATATGGCGATGGGAGACGAATCGCTCACGAACAGTGCAAGCGCGGGTTCGTGATCGGCCACACGTGGGTCGAGGGTGGGGCGTTCGCTTTCGAGTACGTAGGGAGGATTGCTCACTATCACATCGAATTTGTGTGAACCGAGGGCTGCGTGCAGGTCAAACGCATCGGCCACCAAGAAGTTGATGCGGGCCTTGAGCGCGCCGGCGTTTTTAAGGGCCACTGCCAGAGCCTGCGGGGATATGTCTACCGCTGTAACGTGAGGAAACGCGAGATCGAGTGCGAGACTGATGGCGATGCACCCCGAGCCGGTACCTACGTCGAGCACACTCAGATCCGGGCGGCCGGAAGCATCAGAGGTGATCATGTCTACGAGCTGCGCGGTCTCCGGGCGGGGGATCAGCACGGACTCATCCACGTTGAAGACGCGTCCGCGCCAATGGGCTTTGCCTGTGGCATATTGCATGGGCTCACCATCGAGTATACGGTCGGCGATCCTTCCGATCCTTTGTGTTGTCTCGGGCAGCAGCTCCCGGTCTCCGCAGGCGAAGAGCCGTGTCATCGAATATCCCATCACGTCTTGGAGTATGGCGTAGGCCATAGCCCGTGCCTCGGATGTCCCTACGGCCGGTGACAGCATCTGTTGCAGATGTCTTATTGTCGCCTCGATGGTCATCGTCAGAATGGCTTTTTGGGTTTTGTCGCCTGGAAGCTCTTGATATATTCCGGCACGGAATAGGCGAGGTCAAGAAACTCCTTGTGTGAGTACGCGAGGTCGGCAAGAGCCATCATGTTGGTGGCCAACGGCTTCACTCCGTGGATGAAAACCGCCTTGGGGCTGCGGATCACATCAGTGGCCTTGTCGCTGCCGTCGCCGAAAAACAATACCCTGTCGTGCTTATTCAGCAGACCGGTGTAGCTGTCGCTGTCGAGGATCAGGGGCTGGGGCTCCATGATTGTGTCGAGCGATAGATTGTAGGCGGATGTATATACCTCCATGCGCCGCGCGTCGATCATGGGCACGAAGGCTGAGTCTTCGGTGAAATCGACTCCCGAGAACA
>CAZBWZ010000008.1:35181-36465 GCA_964495725.1 uncultured Bacteroides sp. | reverse complement strand
CATCTCGGTGGAGTTGGCGTCGGCCAGACCGAGCACATTGCGCGCAAACTCGATCACCATGCACTGCATACCCAGACATATACCGAAGGTGGGCACATCGTGCTCGCGGCACCAGCGCAGGGCGGCAAACTTGCCGTCAATGCCCCTGCTGCCGAATCCCGGAGCCACTATCACACCGTCGAGCCCGCCGAGGAGCTCGCCGGCGTTGGTGTCGTTGATCTTCTCGGCATGGACATACACCAGCTCAAGACGGCGGTCGGAGTAAGTGGCCGCCTGCAGCAGTGATTCGTTGATCGACTTGTAGGCATCCTGCAGCTCGACGTATTTGCCCACCAGACCGATACGCACCTTCTCGGTGGCCTTGTCCATCTTGTCGACAAAGCGCAGCCACGGGTCGAGATGCGGACCGTCGACGGGCTCCACGCCCAGCAGGCGCATCACCGTGTCGTCAAACTTCTGGTCGTAAAGAGCCATGGGCACCTTATATATCGACGGCAGGTCGACCGATTGCACCACAGCCGACGGCGATACGTTGCAAAACTGGGCTATCTTGCGGCACACGCCGGCCGGAATCTCTATCTCGGTGCGGAGCACCAGCACATCGGGCTGGATACCCAGCTCCTGCAGCTTCTTGACGGAGTGCTGCGTAGGCTTGGTCTTGAGCTCCTTGGCCGCATGGAGATAAGGCACGTACGTGAGGTGTATGCACAGGCTGTCATCGCCGAGCTCCCAGCGCAGCTGCCTCACGGCCTCAAGAAACGGCAGCGACTCGATGTCGCCCACCGTGCCGCCTATCTCGGTGATCACGAAGTCGTAGCGGCCCGTGTTGCCGAGCAGCCGTATGTTGCGTTTGATTTCGTCAGTGATATGGGGCACGATCTGCACCGTGCGGCCCAGATAGTCGCCCCGGCGCTCCTTGTCGATCACGCTCTGGTATATGCGGCCTGTGGTGACATTGTTGGCACGCGAAGTGGGCTCGTCGGTGAATCTCTCGTAGTGACCGAGGTCGAGGTCGGTCTCGGTGCCGTCGGCCGTCACGTAGCACTCGCCATGCTCGTAGGGATTGAGCGTGCCGGGATCGATATTTATATACGGGTCATACTTCTGAATCGTGACGGAATAGCCGCGAGCCTTCAGCAGGCACGCGAGCGATGCAGAAATTATTCCTTTGCCCAGCGATGACACTACGCCGCCGGTGACAAAAATGTACTTTGTATCCACTGAAAAAATGTTAAGTTGGCCAAATGAGATTTTTCAGTCTGCAAAGGTAATCATTTTATTTTG
>CAZBWZ010000008.1:0-35081 GCA_964495725.1 uncultured Bacteroides sp. | reverse complement strand
GCCAAATGAGATTTTTCAGTCTGCAAAGGTAATCATTTTATTTTGCTGCGCCAACCCTTTTTCAGAAAACTTTTGAGCCCTGTGAGCGCGGTCACAGGATGCCGAGCTCCACCTGCGAGGCTATGCGCTCGATGCGGGCGTCCTCGGCATTGCCGGCCGGATCATACTTGGATTTGAGGCTTACGCCGAAGAGCTGGCCGAATCCCTGCCAGAACGACGCGCGAAACGTGCCGAGAAATGCCTTGACGATATTGTAGCTCGACTGATGGGTCTCGCGCTGCACGAGCTTGACCAGCACACGGGCCTGGGTCTTGGAGAATCGCTTGAGCACGGGCTTGTATTGTTTGAACAACTCCTTCTCCATGCGCTTCATGTATTCGTCGCGCTCCTGCTGTGTGGGGAATGTCTCGATGTATTCGTAGGTCTCGATCAGGGTCTCGGCTATGAGCTTGGCGTATGGCAGCGTGATCTTGACGTTGCGCATCAGACGGTCGTATGCCTCCTTCTCCTTCTGATTCTTGAACTTCAGGGGCGGATACACCACCAGATCGGCCAGATAATACACGATCATACTGTCGCCGGCCTCGTCGAGTGTCCAGCTGTAGCCCTTGTAATAAGAGATACGGCCGTCGCCGGGGTCAGCGATCGTGTGTTCTTCCTTTGCCGCCGCGCATATCGCGACCAGCGCGAGCAGCGTCACCGTTATGTATCGTCTGATGTTATCCTTCATACATTATATATTCAGATATATAACGCAGACAGACATTGAATTGTTATGAATGGCCTCACTTATTTTCCGGCGGGTAGTCGATGGTGTAGTGCAGTCCGCGCGACTCCTTGCGCTCCTTGGCCTGACGCATGATCAGGTATCCGACGTTGATGAGGTTGCGCAGCTCGCATATCTCACGCGACGCGCGCGAGCGCTTGAACAGACGCTCGGTCTCGAGATATAGGATATCGAGACGGTTCCAGGCGCGGTCGAGGCGCAGGTCAGAGCGCACGATGCCCACGTATGTATCCATTATCTGGTTGACCTCCTTGAGGCTCTGGGTGATGAGCACCATCTCCTCGGGGTCGGTGGTGCCTTCGTCGTTCCACTCGGGCACATCGTTGCGCAGGTCGATATGGCCGATGGCCTCGCGGGCATGACGGGCGGCGGCGTCGGCATATACCACGGCCTCGATAAGCGAATTGGATGCCAGGCGGTTGCCGCCGTGCAGACCCGTACACGAGCACTCGCCTATGGCATACAGATGCTTGATCGACGAGCATCCGTTGAGGTCTACCTTGATGCCGCCGCACAGATAGTGGGCCGCGGGCACCACGGGTATGTAGTCTTTGGTGATGTCGATTCCGAGCGACAGGCATTTGCGGTAGATGTTGGGGAAATGCCGCTTGGTCTCCTCGGGATCCTTGTGGGTGACATCGAGATACACATGGTCTGATCCGCTCTGCTTCATCTCGCTGTCGATGGCGCGCGCCACTATATCGCGGGGGGCCAGCGACAGGCGCGGGTCATACTTGTGCATGAATTCCTCGCCGCGTATGTTGCGCAGCACGGCGCCGTAGCCGCGCATGGCCTCGGTGATGAGAAAGGCCGGACGGTCGCCGGGATGATACAGCGCCGTGGGATGAAACTGTATGAACTCCATATCCTTGACGGTGCCCTTGGCGCGGTATACCATGGCGATACCGTCGCCGGTGGCGATCAGCGGATTGGTGGTGGTGCGGTACACGGCCTCGCATCCGCCCGTGGCCATCACCGTGACACGCGACAGGAAGGTGTCGACAGTGCCGGTGGCCTCGTCGAGCACGTAGGCGCCGTAACATTCGATATCTGTGGTACGCCGGGTGACGATACGGCCCAAATGATGCTGCGTGATGATCTCTATCGCGAAATGATTCTCAAACACATCGATGTTTTTATGCCGGCGCACGGCCTTGATCAGGCTCTGCTGTATCTCGTGGCCGGTGTTGTCGGCGTGGTGGAGGATACGGAATTCAGAGTGGCCGCCCTCGCGGTGCAGGTCATACTCGCCGTTTTCATTCTTGTCGAAATTGACACCCCACTCCACCAGCTCGGCTATCTGCGACGGAGCGTTGCGCACCACCATATCCACGGCCGCGGGATCGCTGAGATAGTCTCCGGCGATCATCGTGTCCTGTATATGCTTTTCGAAATCATCCACCTCGAGATTAGTGACGGATGCGACACCGCCCTGTGCCAGATCGGTATTAGCCTCATCTATAGAGGTCTTACACACGATAGCCACACGCCCGGTGCCGGCCACCTTGAGAGCGAAACTCATACCGGCCACACCTGAGCCAATCACCAGATAATCGTATTTGCGTACCATAATAGTAATTTTGTCACAAAACTACATATTTTTTTTACATTGACAAAAAAAATGTGTAGCTTTGCACCAGCACAGAGGGGTGTCCGGCTACACGCGGACTGAGATCATACCCTACGAACTTGATGCAGCTTACACTGCCGAAAGGACTTGTAGCCATCCCGCACGTCAGATTCCCAATGTGCCCGCCGCATCGCGACGGGTATTTTTATGTACTTAATTCTGTGATTATGAAAGTAGAGATAAACCATCACGAAGTGGAGACTCCCGAATCGGCCACTCTATCGCAAGCTCTCGCAGCACAAGGAATCGACCCTGCCGGAAAAGCCGCAGCCGTCAACAACCGCGTGGTGCCCAAAGACCAGTGGGACAAATGCCAGCTCGCCCCCGGCGACAAGATCACAATCATAAGGGCAGTGTGCGGTGGCTGATATGCTCAGGAAGATCGCCATCACCTTACCCGGATTTGTCGACGGCGAAGCCGGTGCCATCACCCGGCTGCTACGCCCCGAAGGATACTGGCGCGTGCATATACGCAAACCCGGAGCATCAGACCGCGATGTGGAGCGGCTCATCAATGATGTGCCCGAAGAGCTCCGTCAACGCCTCTCCGTACACTATCATCACTCAGTGGCCCGGGCCACCGGATGCGGAGGCGTGCATCTCAACGCCTCCTCGCCCTACGCTCCCGCCGGCTGGCAGGGAATGGTGTCGCGCTCGCTGCACGCCATAGCGGAAATCGGCGCGGAGCCCTACGACTACGCCTTCCTTAGCCCTGTCTACGACAGCATCTCCAAGCCGGGATATACCGGTCGATTCAGCCCCGACACGCTGCGCGGCATAGTTGACAGCCGTATCTTCGCCCTCGGCGGCGTGACACCCGACAGATTTACCGAGCTGGCTGACGCAGGCTTCGGCGGCGCGGCCATGCTCTCGGCCGCCTGGCGTCCGCATATAGACACCGCCGGCTTCAGCCTGCAACTCATCACCCACCCCCGCCCAGGACGCGACGTGGTGCAGGAGGCCGAGGCAGCCCTCGCCGGCGGTTGCCGCTGGATACAGCTGCGCCACAAAGACGCCGACACCGGCATACTGATTGAAGAAGGCCGGAGCATACGAGACATGTGCGACCGCTACGATGCCACATTCATCATCGACGACCACGTGGAGCTGGTAGAGGCAATCGGGGCCGATGGCGTGCATCTGGGCAAAAACGACATGCCCGTCGACGAGGCACGCCGCCGCCTCGGACCGCTCAAGATTATCGGAGCCACAGCCAATACCGCCGACGACATACTACGCGCCGCACGGCTCGGGGCCGATTACATAGGCCTCGGCCCGATGCGGTTCACATCCACCAAAGAGAAACTGAGCGCGGTGCTCGGTCTCGAAGGGTACGCCACCATCCTCAAGGAAATCACCCGGCAGGGCATAACCGTGCCCGTGGTGGCTATCGGCGGCCTCACCGCCGACGATATACCGGCCCTGACGGCCACCGGCGTGAGAGGGGTGGCCATAAGCGGAGCTATCACGGGCGCCCCCGACCCCGTGGCCGCGACCAGGCTGATAGTCGGCGATCTAAGGGCACACTTATCAGATTAACTAATAAAATACTTACAAGATATGTCAAAACTTATCATAGGAGGACGTGAATTCACATCACGACTGTTTACAGGCACCGGAAAATTCAGGAGCAACGAGGTGATGGAAGAGGCTATCAAGGCCTCGGGCTCACAGATGGTGACCGTGGCGATGAAGCGCATCGACATGGCCAACCCCGAAGACGACATGCTGCGTCACGTGGTACACGAGGGTATCCAGCTGCTGCCCAACACATCAGGCGTACGTGACGCACGCGAGGCCGTGCTGGCCGCGCAACTCGCACGCGAGGCATTCGGCACCAACTTCATCAAGCTCGAGATCCACCCCGACCCTAAGTACCTGCTGCCCGACCCGGTAGAGACACTCAAGGCCACCGAGGAACTCGCCAGGATGGGATTCGTGGTGCTCCCCTACATCCAGGCCGACCCCGTGCTGTGCAAGCGTCTCGAAGAAGCCGGCGCCGCCACCGTGATGCCCCTCGCAGCCCCCATAGGCAGCAATAAAGGACTGGTGACCCGCGACCTGCTCAAGATCATCATCAGCCAGAGCCGCGTACCCGTGGTGATCGATGCCGGATTGGGCGCTCCGTCACATGCCGCCGAGGCTATGGAGCTCGGAGCCGACGCCGTGCTGGTAAATACGGCCATAGCCGTGGCCGGTGACCCTGTGAGGATGGCACGCGCCTTCGCCGCAGCCACCATAGCCGGCCGCGAGGCCTACGAGGCCGGTCTCGGAGCCGTGGCCGACCATGCCGAGGCATCAAGTCCGCTAACATCTTTTCTTGACTGACCATGTTTTCTGACGAACTGAAAAAATACGACTGGGACGACACCACCCGGCAGATAATGGCCATGACCGCCGCCGATGTGGAGCGGGCCCTCAACACCGAGCGTCCCGACGACCGCGACTTCATGGCGCTGGTGTCACCCGCCGCAGCCCCCTATATCGAGGCGATGGCACGTAAGAGCCGCCGGCTCACCGAACAGCGTTTCGGCAAGACGATGCAGATATTCATACCCATGTATATCACTAACTCCTGCACCAACTCATGCGTGTACTGCGGATTCAACTGCCACAATAAATTCAACCGTGTCATCCTCACCCAGGAGCAGATCAAGGCCGAATGTGAGGCGATCAGGAAGCTCGGGCCATTCGAGAACCTGCTTATCGTGACCGGAGAGAATCCCGCCAAGGCCGGCACCGATTATCTGGAGCAGGCCCTGCGCACCTGCCGCCCGTATTTCTCCAACCTCACAATAGAGGTGATGCCGCTCTCCGCCGAGGATTACGAGCGGCTCACCCACTCGGGACTCAACGGAGTGATATGCTTTCAGGAGACATACAACCGCGCCAACTACAAGAAGTATCACCCGGCGGGCATGAAATCAAACTTTGAATGGCGCTGCGACGGATTCGACCGCATGGGCATGGCCGGCGTGCATAAGATAGGCATGGGCGTGCTCATCGGCCTGGAGGACTGGCGCACAGACGTGACGATGATGGCGCGCCACCTCGCATACCTGCGCAAACACTACTGGCGCACGAAATACTCCGTCAACTTCCCGCGTATGCGTCCGTCGGAATCCGGATTCCAGCCCAATGTGGTGATGAGCGACCGCGAACTCGCCCAGCTCACATTCGCCTTCCGTATCTTTGACCCGGATGTCGACATCTCCTACTCCACACGCGAGAACCATACATTCCGCAACAACATGGCCACGCTCGGCGTCACCACCATGAGTGCCGGCTCGAAGGTTGACCCCGGAGGCTACGCCACATATACCGACTCACTTGAACAATTCACCATCAGTGACGACACTGCTCCGGATAAGGTAGTGGCCGACCTGCGGGCACTCGGGCGTGAACCTGTATGGAAAGACTGGGACCGTATATTCGACTGACCGCCATGAAGAAATACCACACAGCCCTCACAATCGCCGGCAGCGACCCCTCGGGGGGTGCCGGCGTGCAGGCCGATCTCAAGACCTTCTCGGCCCTCGGTGTCTACGGCGCGTCGGCCATCACAGCCGTCGTGGACGAAAATACGGTCGGGGTCTACGGCGTACACCCGATACCCGACGGCATGGTGGCAGGACAGATCCGCTCGGTGATGAGCGACATCGGAGCCGATGCCGTGAAGATCGGTATGCTGCATGACTCGTCGCTGATACGTACGGTCAGGGATACACTCGCCGAATTCGCCGGTGTGCGCGATATCGTGCTCGACCCGGTGATGGTGGCCACATCCGGCGATCCGCTGCTCATCGACGACGCAGTGGCCACGCTGCGCGACGAGCTCATACCCGTGAGCCGCATCATCACCCCCAACCTGCCCGAAGCCTCGATGCTGCTGCAACGCACCATCGACCACCAGGACCAGCTTGAAGACGCAGCCATCGCTCTCTCGAAGGCGTCGGGAGGCGTATCGGTGATGCTGAAGGCCGGACATCTCGATGCAGACACGCTCACCGATATCTTCTATAACGCCGAGACAGGTAAAGTGATGCGCCTGACCTCACCCAAAATCAACACACGCAACACCCACGGCACCGGCTGCACCCTATCATCGGCCATCGCGGCCTCTCTCGCCAGGGGTCTTGACCTCGACCGTGCCGTAAGAGCCGCCAAAGAATATCTCCACGCGGCGCTCGCAGCCGGAGCCTCTTACAGTATCGGACACGGACACGGACCTGTGTGCCACTTCCACAACCTCTGGCCGGAGGTTTAACATTTTTTAGTAGCCAATGAGCCACTGAAAAATTTTGGAGATTGTGACATAAGCATTATCTTTGCAGTCGCAAACGCGCACGTGGCGTAATTGGTAGCCGCGCCAGACTTAGGATCTGGTGTCTTACGACGTGGGGGTTCGAGTCCCTTCGTGCGCACAGAATAAGCCCCTTGACTCCATCAGTCAAGGGACTTTTCTTTTTATTCCCACCATTTAAGGATCCCAGTAATCAGGCTGGGCGGGGTCGATGATATGGAGATGCGAGGTGTCGTACATCACTCGGGCATGATTCCTGCGGATGACATCACACTCCAGACAATTTCCAGTGGCCTTGTCTATCACCTTACGCTCGACCACACCGTTGCGGTACACGACGCCTCCCTCGCGTGAGAAATACTCATCCCGCGAATGGATATGATACGTACACGGCAATGCGCTGACAGCCCGCAGCTCACCGCGCAGGTATTCCCCATCGGTATATGTCAGCAGCTGGTAGGTGTTGGCGGTATCGTTACGGAAACGGTAGTCAAGATAATTATACACTATACTCGTGCCCGTGCCGAAAGGAATCTGCCGGCGAAAGTCGGGAAACAGATCGAGACCGTCGTGATGATGATGCTCCACAATCGTCAGATCAGAGTGTAACACCATCCAATGTATGAGGTTGGTAAACTGGCACATACCGCCACCTACTCCCCTTGACGGACGGCCATGGGCGATCGTCAGGCCCTCCCTATAGCCGTGGGCGGCATCATCGCGGCCCACCAGACTCCAGAACGAGAATGTCTGGCCGGGACGCACCAGTATACCGTTGACCTTAGGGGCGGACAGCGCCAGATTCACAGCCTTATTATCCTGCAGCGCCATATCAGTATTACCCAACTTTCGGCGGATAAGCGAACTATGTCTGTAAATCAGCACAGGCAGCGGGTCGGCCGACTTATCATGAGCGATACGGATGTCAGTGAATCTGTCCCTGACCTTTCTCAGGAGAATACATTTCTCCACCGATATCCTGTAAGCCCACGGAGCCAGCTCGCAAAACAATTTTCTTCTCATAGATATCCTGACATCAGTCCACAAAAAGCGTTGCTCCAAGAAATTGTCGCAAAGATAGCAAATCTAATCGGGATTATGATCAGTTGTCACCGAACATATCATCATCAGATGTCCCGGACGTGCCGGGCGAGCCGGGCACATCGCTGAACATATCGTCATCATCCGCAGACTTGCCGGTCTCCGCCCCCTCATCGGTCACGACAGGTTTAGGCTGACCGTCCGGGCCCGGTTGCTCCACCGGAGCAGAGGAATGTGAATTATAGAGATTCACAGAAACCCATGTCAGGCCACCGCATACTATCACAGTGAAGAGCACCAACACAAGCGAATGACAACGCACTGACCCGGCATAACGTCCGCATAAAAACACACCGGCGGAAATACCTACAAGCACAACAGCTATAACGAAAGGCAGTATCTTGCCCAGAATTGAAAAGACACACATCATCGGATAATAAATGATGCAGGCGTAGAGTATCGGCTCAATGACGAAATGCCCTAAAAAAGGCATCAGGATGCTACCGAAGACCAAATCCGACAAATCACCGCTCTCCTCCTTACGTTTGTTGCCGTAACGGTCTTCGTATACATTCACCGTCTTGTAACTCCAGCTGCCGAACTTTCCCCAATTCAGGATGGCGACAATCACACCTACCCAATAGAGCGGTGTAAACCACCTCGACCTGAAGATATTCCATTGCACAGTGTAACCGAAATCCTGAGTCGTAAACATCTCGTAAATGAAGAAACATGCACTTGCTGCGACAAGCACGCCGCAGACGTAACCCGCGAGAGTGAAATTTCTGTCAGAAAACTCCGGTATCCTATTGATGAATGAGATATTATTCGTTTTCATAAGTCTGTTTGCTATACAATATTCCGCCGGGCACAAAGCGCCTCAGCGCCCTGCTGATTATGCGATTTTATCCAGCTCGGCCTGGATCGACTGGTAGTCACTGCCCTCCATAGTGATTTCATCCTTCTTCTTTGCCTCCTCGAGCTCCGCGGTAAAATTCTCACCACTTAACAAAAGGATATCATCAGTAGACAGCTCCACTCCGGGCAGATTCCGCAGAGTCGGATCAGAGAGATCAGCGATATTAGCCGAGGCCTTGATATACTTTGCGATCTTGTTTTGCTGTCGGCGGAAATTACCCAAGATGCCATCCTTTACCGCCACATTCATAGCGCCGATCTGCTTGGCAGCCGTGCCAAGAGTCTTCCACATGGCCACAGACCGCGCCAGATCGCTCGTATCGACCAGTCCCTTCCAATTATCCTTCAATCCCTTGCCTTTGCTGAGGATATTTATGGCATTATCAGCCATTACAGCCCCCACCGAAAGCATTTCGGTATATTGCACGAAGGCATCCCACTTGCTCCTGATGTGACCCTCATCATCAACGACAGCCACTATAGTGTCACCGGTGGCCTCATTCACCACCATCTTCACATCGTAGAATGTCATGTCGCCCACCATCTTCCTGATGTCGAAGTTGAGCTTGTCGCCAGCCTCAACAAACTCGGTCAATGGCTCAAGGCCGAAGCTGCTTACCTTAGGCACACTCACAGTCCACTCGAGGTTGGACACGATCTCGCGAGGTGTCATCGTGCTGAAATCCGTTTTCTTTTTGGCAGACGCCGTCACCGTGACGAGCGATAATAAAACAATAATCCAGTATTTCATAAGTATATTTATTTTTTAAGTTTCACTTAGATTTCATAATCACATCCAGGTGTTTGTCACCTGCCAGCTTGATCGCTTCCGATTCATATTTCACACCGCTATCCTCACACCTGAACGTAAGCATCACATTATATCCGTCTGTTATATCAATAGTGCATACACCTTGTTTATTAGTGTCGAAATGCATGGTTCTCACCTTACCCTGCAACAGATCGGTTGTGATCTCCACAGTCACATTCTTGATCTCATGTGATTTCATCTTGACCCACATTCCGTCTGACTCCCTCTTCATGAGGTTGAGCTTGACCTCCACTACAGTTGTGCCCTTTACTTTTTCTAGCACGTCATAAAAGCGGTCGGCCACGACCCTTGCCTTGTTTATACCTGACACATCATAAAGCTTACCATACCAGTACACAGCCTTTTTGAGAATGTCAATCAGCTCGGATTTTCTCCCTTCATTCTTGGCTTTCTTGTAACGGTTGAAATAAAGAGTGGCCGCCTCATGGGCCTCCATACAATCAGACATATTGCCAAGGCGTCTTTTAGCCACATCCCTGTCAGACTTTTTTGCCTCCTCGTCATTAAGAATACCGGTATATGCAGCCTGAGCCTCCTGAAACTGGAAATTGTTAAAAAGCCTTTCCGCCTCGGCGAGAGCCGGAGAGGGGGTAGAGACAACCAGACGGTAAGTATGCTGACCCAACCCCAAGGAATCAACTTCAAGATAATCATTCAAATTCACCTCAATAGGATGGTATTCAGGGTGATTTATTCGGATGCACTTAGGCCGGTTATACCCCGGGGAAATCCATATCCAATATTCGCCCATATCCGGTTTGCCTTCTATTGTATCTATACCGAGCATCTTGGTGATTTTAACATCGGGAAGCGGAATAGCTAACTTTATAAGATCCTGACATATATTAGTATAACCTGACACTAATCTCGCATCATTACCCTTCGCACTAAAGTCATTGGCGACATAGAAAGAATCGACCTTCAATTCACCGATCTGTGCATGCACCAAAGAAATGCCGCACAAAATCATGATAAGCAATAAAACCTGTCTTTTCATAATAGATTATTCAAGAGGGAAATCATTGAAGCCATATTTCTTTAAATCCGTCAATTCCTGCCATACCCTTACCAGGATCTGCGGTTCGTCAGGATTCCTACAATCCCACAACACCGTGATGTTTCCCAGATCGCCATAATTCTTTCCATCCCATTCCTGCTCGGCATAGACTATGTAATAATCACCGGCCAGTGACTTTTTCACATTTATATTCGTGAAATTGACTACGAGGTCACCGTCATTTTTGTTCTTGGCAAATATTTTCTTCAGTGCAGCCAGATACTGCTTTTTGGTCTTCACTATATAATCATACTCAGTCTTGCTTGTGACCCTGACATCGGTCTTTACAGTCTTAAGCCTTTTCACACCGGTGATGATCAATGCATTCTCGCTGAAAATTTTTTCAAAATAATTGCTATCCCTTTCGCAATAAGCATTTTTCAGATCATTCATATATCCCTGGATCATCATGAAGTTCCTTTGATTAGTCACGGGGTCTGAATTCTTGGCGATTCCCTCATACTGGATATTTTTCATCGTGATGGAGAAATCAATGATTTTGCCGGTGAGGTCAAAATTGATGCACACCTCGGTATATGGGTTGTCGATCGTGCCCCTTACAGGAAACTCCCTCATGGGTATATTCCTGACCTGATAGCCGTCGGTGCCGTATTTAAGACACATCGCCTTGATATGATTTGTCTCGCCCTCCTTGTCCTGCCATACGCAAAGGTGTTTGCGGCTCCACATTTTCTCGATGTTTCTTTTTGCATCCACACTTATAGAGATATTCTTGAAATTAAGGCCGTTCATATTGTGCTTCTGGGAATAATCCATCAGATTCAGCAGATTGGTGACCTGCTTCTCTATTTTGGCTTTCAATTTCGGGTTGCCGCTGAGCCCGTAATCGATGCGAAACACGAATGCGGGCTCCTGTGCCATCGACATCAAGGGCATCATGATGCAGGCGATAAGGGTCAATATTATTTTCTTCATTTCGTATATAATTTATTATGTTATAAGCAGATATTCGTATAAATACATATAAGGACAGTACCGGATCACTCCGACCACCTGCTGACGATCGGCAGATCATTGAATCTTAGCGTCTTGTCCTCATCACCCTCTATCCAGGCGAAAACGAGCGGAAACGGCTCCCGCGGATTCTCAAAATCCCAGAACTCCACTATCTCACTCTCGTTTGTGCCCTGTGGTGTGACTTTGGATACCTTTGTGGACACACGATAGAAATCGCCGCCAAGATGCTTGCTTATCTCCACAGTATGCGGTATGATCCTGCCTTCGGTAATGCGTGCCAGACAACGATCCATCCCGTACATCAAAATGGAATCCGTCCGGTCGATCCATAACGCCTTGTCAAACATGCCTGAGAGCCCCTCGGCATCATCAAGGATAAGCCTTGTCTGCAACCTCGCCGACCTGTCGGCAAGATACTGCCGCGCATATCTCTCCTTAGGTATCCGTGCCTCCGCACTCGCCATCGCCACCGGATATAGATTCTCCGACACCAGGTCGACATCCTTGACCAGTCCGCCGGGGCAGATGGTGACAATAAGATTTCCGGTAAAATTTTCCGTAAGCGTGCTGTCGACGGGATATTTCACATCGACATCCCTGACCCATATCCTGACATTGCCCATGCTGTCGGCCGTGCAATACTGATAATCCTCAGAAGACGGCACCGCCGGTAGCTTATGGTGCCGCTGATCCTGCCACAGCGTGCAATGATCCCAGTTGATCAGCTTATTACGGCGCTGCAATTTCCTCATGGTCAGTCTCACCTCAGGCTCCATCTTTATCATCCTGCTCTTTAGATTGTTCATAAAGCCGGATCCGCCATTGATGACACTGATAAGCGAATTGGCCTTTTTCTTAGCCATCATCACCTCTTTAGCCGTACACATGGCGCTATCGGCTGTATGAGCCCGTATACCGATGCAAATAAGAAAGGCTACAAGCACAAAAAACAAACGTTTCATAACACTGACATATCACATTAATCTCATATCTAAATCTCATATCTAAAAGTCACGCCCTTGCACATGTGGCTTTTCCATCTCATAAAGGTCATTCATCGTAATACAGATTCTCAAGATTGTGGGTGGGGACATAGCTCTTCAGCGATACATTGATCAGACCCTTGCGGTCATCCAATGTCGATGTATCCATTTTTATCATCAACAGATGCTCGTAAGCCTCTTCATGATTCCTCATTTCCATAAAGGCCTCAAGCTCATGCGTCGACTCATTACAGTCGATCACTCCATAATACGGTCGGCAGCCCTCGCTCAGTAAAAAACCGATAAACTGCCTTAACGGCACCCTGAACTCCTCTTTCTTGAAATTATACTTTTTATGCACCACATCCACTTCGTAATCATTGTCTATACCCAATGACGAAAACAGATTGGCTACACTCTCTTCGGGAAACTGGGTGGAACACAGCAGGCTGAGCCCCTCATCTCCGGTCACCGTATCCGTAGAGAGTGTGAAATACAGATTGTCAGGCATCTCGGGGATACGGTTGATTCCCCGCTCCAGCACATAGTATTCACCATCCTCGCACTCATACAGATCCAAACTCTCCACTTTCACCGTATCACAGCCCAACGTATCTTCATGACACTCGATGCTCGACCTCAATTTGTTTTCGTTTTCTATCATGCCGATGCCGCGCATCAGTTCGTAGCTCGACGGGAACGTAACCTTGCACACCACAGCCGAATCATTGGCCCACTCCACGGTGTAGGCTCGCTCGGAGTGATTGGAGACAAGGACAGATAATGTCGAGTCATTGGCCAATGCCGGCAACTGTGACAAGCTGCCCACATCAAACACCACGTGATCCCTCTTCATCTGTCTGGCCCAATCCACTTTTCCCTTGCGGGGCAAGTCACCCTCTAATGCGTATCGCTCCAGAAAATTGAAGATCGGATACGGTATCAACTCCCTCTGTGCCTGAGAAAATATGGTGTATCCTATATGCTCTACCTGATAATTGCGGGTGATTACGGTAACGGGTTTACCTTTATATCTCCAATAATCCGTATGTATTCCTGACGGCAACCTGTGCAACGTGTCGGGCATATTCAACTCATGTGCGATGTGCTGCAGACGCGAAGTGCTGTAGCGGCCGCCGTCACGGGCCGCTACAGTATTCGCTGTCAACATAATCAACATACTAATAATCAGGCACCTTACAGCACACATATAATATATGTCATGTATGATATGATTATTTCAGACGTGCATTAAGACCATCAATATAGCGTTCTTCTCCGCCGATATCGAAAAACCCTGACCTCAGATATCCATTCATGACATCAGCCCGATAGATCCGGTCACCGCTATGTAAAGTCACGGTCTCCCCATCCAGGGTGTTGCAGTCTATCGTCATTGTCTTGGTGACAGTGATGGTGCCTTCGCCATGAGGCGCACCATTTTTCATGTCACCGGCATATCTGCCCCAGCTGAAGGTAAAGTAAGGCTCAGGCCCCTTTGGGTCCTCTACGATATATTCGCAGAAAGCTTTCAGCTCCGGGCTGTCCACGACCTGCACACACACGATTGTTTTACCGGGTTTCAGAGCCGTCACTACACCATCCACCACTTTGACGACAGTGCTGTCATTGGCACGCCATCTTAGCGTCGCCACCGCACCTTCAGGAGTCAATGTGGCATGGAGCTTATCTTTGGCGCCTACATTTAACTTACGGCTGCTTTCTGACAGATATATGGCTGTGGGCTTGATTGAATTAGGACCCGTTTTATCTTCGACGGTATATTCGCAGAACGCCTTCAGCTCCTTGTTGTTCACGACCTGCACACCCACGAGTGTTCTACCGGGTTTCAGAGCCGTCACGACACCATCCACTACCTTGACGACAGTGCTGTCCTTGGCTCGCCATCTGAGCGTCGCCACCGCACCATCAGGAGACAATGTAGCACAGAGCGTGTCCTTGGCTCCGACATTCAACGTACGGCTGCTTTCTGACAGCGATATAGCTGTGGGCGCGACAACAGGCGTGTCTTCACCTCCCCCGGGGCCTGTAGCATCATCCCCACCGTTGCACTTAAACAGCAATATCGCGACAATGGCAATGACAAGTATGATTGCACCACCGATTAACAATTGTTTCCAATCAATCCCTTCTCCATGATCATGATTACCTCCAGAGCCCGTATTGCCTCCAGAGCCGGTGGCAACTCCACTACCATTTTGTACTTTGTCATCATTTACTTTTCTGGTAGTTGGGTTACCCTTTGCCGGTACCAGCGGTTTACCACATTCCGAGCATACGAAGTTGGCCTGATCGGCCTCCTGTATTTCTTTGTTAAGAGCCTTTGTACAAGGCTTATTTATGTTAACACATCTTCCGGTTGCCATAATAAAAGCAATTAATTATTCACTGAGTTGATAAGTTCGTTAGCAATATCCCTCACTTCAATAAACTGAGCCGTACGCCTATTGCCGCCACACAGCGGGAGCACTGTATCGAATACGAAATTCTCCACCTTTTCAGGGAGAGTCCTCTTGTCAGCGACGGTGCGGTACGCCTGATTGAATGCATCCTCCACGTGATCGGTAAGAGCACCTCGGAGTTGTGCATCCTGACAGAAGAGATCCACCGTGCGCAAGAAATTTTTACCTATCGTATGTATGTTCTCATTCATACGTGTGCCCGTATTGATCTCGTATGTCACATCACCTGTCTCAGGATCCTCGCCCTGCTCTATCAGACCCGGAGTGAGGTAAGCCTTCAAGCCAAGGAGTATCATGCGCTGGCGGATAGCCTGCGCATCCTCCTCAAACAGACTCGGCAACGTGCGGTCGCTGAGGCTCTCGGTGTGCAGGAGCACCTTATTGAGATTGTGATGTATATTATGCTCTGCGGTCATGTTGTCATACTGCTCCTTGAGGAATCTTACGTTACGTATGAATCGCAACGGGAATCCGCTTTTGACAGTGATGATTATGATCTGATTGCTTTTAGGATTGACGGCTACTCCTGTCTGTCTATTGAACACCCCCGGAGCGAACATCGCAGCAAAGCGGTCGATAAACCTCTTCCTGAAATCCGTGGGGTCAGCATACTCCGGCAGACACAGCTGCACGCCCTCTACCATCTCTCCCGCCACCTGACCGGCAGGGACTATTCCGAGCTCATCCTCTGAAAACGGGATGAACGCCTTCATACTGTCCACAATATCATGAAGATAATTATCAAGCATAGCATCAGTAGGACACTCCTGTTTGATACGCTCGAGGATATTCACGCCAAGCAGGCGGCGGTTTTCATCCTCCGCCGCAATCTGCGACAGACGGTTCTCGATGGCAGTCTGGCTTTCCCTGGAGATGTAACTGATGACACCCAAGGTATTCTCACCATCCTCCATGGCCGAGCCTCCGCCCATGGTCTCGTAAACGGTGCGGAAGAGTCTGTCCTTTCCCGCCTCATCCACGATCTTCTTGAAGCTCTGCAAGATAGCAGTTTTAGCGT
Source organism: uncultured Bacteroides sp. (assembly GCA_964495725.1). Classification (GTDB taxonomy): domain Bacteria; phylum Bacteroidota; class Bacteroidia; order Bacteroidales; family Muribaculaceae; genus CAG-873. The sequence continues at coordinate 19,051 of CAZBWZ010000008.1, read as the reverse complement.
GTTCCTGCACATCGCTGTCGCTGAGCAGAAGATTCTCGACCTCATCACGCACCGTGTCCGGATCATACCGCTTGTCGGTCACCTCTACATCTCTGCCGTTAGCCTCGTTGGGGCGGCAGGCGGCCTCGGCATTATTATTGGCATCCGTAATCGCCTGTCTGAAGAGATTTTCCAGCTTGACCACCGACTCTTTCATGCCACTCAGACGCGAGATAATTTCCTGGAGCAATGATTTCGCGAATTTATACGACTTGATCTTCGTGCGGTAAGAATAATCGCGTGCCATGAGTGAGGTATATTGCGTAAAGAGCTTTCTGGTAGCGCCTAACGCGGCTCCTAACCATCCGGTATCTTCAAGTCTATCCTTTATACGTTGGCATTCATTATAGTTAGCGACCTTATCCCTTTCAAGATCCGCACTTATGGTATCGATGATCGCCATACGCTCATTCATGGCTGAAATAAGTTCGGCAAGGTATATACGTATCTTCTGTAGAGACATCCTCCGGTTTTCATCATGCATACCGGCCACCCATTCAGAGAACAGGGTGTTTTCGATGTGCTTGCATATCACCGAGGCATACCGGTTTAGCTCCCTTGCCTCACTCATGGAATTGAAGAATCTGTTGACTCCTATTCCACGGAAATTGCTGCCATACTCAGTATTGCAAACATCGAGGAAACGTGCCACCCACTGCCGGCGGTCATTCTCACACTCAAGAATATCCGCAGCAAAGAAGGCACAGTATGTATCCCAATAATTATCGTATGGCTTCCATTCATCCGACCCGGCGAAATTGGCCACAGGAGTCTGCAACGTGAGATGGCGGTCGTCGAGCTGGAGTCTCTCAAGAGTGGCGGGCAGGCGTACCTCCTGAGTGAATCCTATACCGGCATCTTCATCGCTCACAGCATCGAATCCACGATGTTCGATCCAGCTGTTGTACACCAGTCCGGTGATTGTCTTCCCGACACTTTTCTCAGTGGCGTATGCCTTGATTTCAGACTCAGGATATTCGATACGCTTGATGCCGAATGTCGCGAAATTACGTGCATGCACGTTTTTGCCGGCCGCGTCCTGTTCGGGAGGCGTGCCCTGATTTTCGAGTTCGGCTACCTTTTGCAGCTGTCCGCCCTCCGTCGCGCCGGATACAATGCGCTGATATAGGAAATCAGCCACAGCATCAGGGAGTTTGGTATACTTGTCGAGCACCCTGCCCACCTCGTTGATATTAGAGAACAGGTATGCCCTTCTGAATGCCTCGGCGTTCAATCCGTCGATCAGCCTTCTCACCTGGTTGGTCCTTGGATCGATCTGACCGCTTATATCCAGAGGTTTGTACTTATTCAAGGCCATAGAATTGATCTCCTGGAGCGCGGCATAGCCGTTGGCATGGTAATATCCTCTGACATTGACATTTTGCTCGACAAGAATCTCAGGGACATAGAGATAGAGGAATACATCAAAGGCATTGCCCATGGGCGCGATAATCTTATGCAACTGGGCTACGGCGTCCACTATTGATCCGGAACCGGTGCCACCGGCCAGACCGGCGCAGATATGGAAAGTGACACTGCCGTGGCCCTGCTGGTTGATGATATTGATTATACGCTGACGGAGCACGGCGGTAAAGCTGTTATTATGACCATTTGTAATGTTGTTGGCAAGAAGGATTCGTCCGAAGCGACGGCGCTGTCCGCCTATACCGGCATCGATAATGGCTGTGATCTGGTCATCAAGCATAAGCTGGCGGTCGTCCTCTGATACAAAGGCTCGTATACCCGGGTAGTCATTGAGATTTCGCATCACCCGGCCACCGATACCATGGATGTTGACTTTCTCGCCGGGACTGAGATAGACGGGATGCCCCATATAATTCCACGACTCATTGTCATTCAGATCCTTTTCGTCTGAATCCACATATATATAACTGATATGCGTATCGATGGCGGGATCGTTGGTACCAAACTCTTCATAAATTCTTTTGCGCATGGCGCGGAGTATCTTTCCTCCTGTGCCGCCAAGGCCGATGATAAGATGATTTGCCATATATTATATTGTCTTTGATTTATTATGTTGATGCCATACTGATAATGATACTTCACCGCCGGGTATATCTGTATCCTGAGTATCGGGCGTGCCGGGATGTTCCCGTCCTCACGTCCGGATACCGGGAGGAAGATGTAGCGCGATAGCCTGTATTGTGTATTCCGGCAGCCGGGACACGGTAGCCAGCGCGTGGATAGTAATCCTTTTTCAATGTAAATATCACCAGGGCCGAGGCTATGGCAATATATATCAGGCTCCACCACAGTGACCCGGTGATGATCTGATTGAGATACGCGTTTACGGCAGCCACCACTCGCCCGGCGATATTCGGGATGTCACCACCTGCAAAGGCATCCTCGCCTGCTATAGTGGACAATACGGGAAATCTCTCGGTCGCACTGCTTATTATTTCCGCAGCCTCGCCCTCGGAAAGCGACACAGGCAGGTCGCCCCGCACGGCAGAGACGAGACCGCTGACATAAGTCTCGAAATCGCCGCACATACTTTTCAATCCAAGAGCGCCACACAGCGTTATCATCCTGAATCCCAAGAAGAGAACCAATATTGCGCCAACCACGAGGCTTAACGGCGAGTAGGAGCGGCGCGGGTAACATTTACTGATCACAAAAAACATAACGCCCACCACAAGCACAGTCACGCCAACACCGATAAGGATGCTGCCGACCGAATACTTCAGGAGGTCATATATAAAAGCGAACTGTGCCATAAAGTAAGTCTGACTTAACTCTCCGAGAAATTATCAAATATTGTTTTTCCAGTATAGTCCCAGGTGTACGAGATAGATCCCATGCCTTGCACAGGCCATTTGTGATACTGCATGACCTGTGCCATTGCGTTGGCCACGCATCCGGTCGGAGGCACGGTGCCATTTATATCGGGGCAAAGTGCATTATATGGATAAAACTGGTGCCACAGGTTGTCTCCCAGCAGCGGCTCCACGGCCTTACCTGCCACTGTCGGTCTTTTGGGGGCGGAGACGCTTGATAATGTAGCAAGGGAGTAAATGTAATCCTTATATGAGTCTACCCACCAGCGGGCGTTATCGCCCATGTTCTCGTAATTGAAACTGCCTGTCAGAGAATAGCCCAGTATATGGGACTTGCTGCGCTCATCTGCGGAGACTATGACAAAACCACCGTTCTTGCGGTTATATACATAATAACAGTCCAAACCATCTTTGGTAGCCGTATAGGCAAGTTCATAGTTTCCTTTTGATGGTATATTGTGCTTAGGCGAGTTATTCGAAACGCGTTTTTCAAGGAAATTCATGCCGATTTCCCTGGCTGTGCCCTCATCTACTTTCCGGGCGTTACACATCAGGGATGCGACAACCAGGCAGACTGAAATAAGAGTACGACAATTAATCATGTAACGTCGGATATTGCCTCGGTCATCCCCTCGTAAGCATTTGGTTTTAAACGGAAAAAGCGTAGGAATCTGTATCTGTTACCGTCCTACTTTCCGAGGCTTCTCGCATTGCCCTTTAGATGTCGGACGGCAACGCAGAAGCCCACGCTCATATATGCAAATAACGATATCAGGAGACCTTCCTCACGGAATAGATCCTGATACGTCTGTATTTACATATCCACGGGCATCTACCGTTGCTCAATCCTTGACATCTAAATGAAATTTTGCGAGAATTTCGGAAAGTCAAGAATCAGCGCGGATAAACGCTTTAAAAACATGTCTCGACGCACATCCGTGCGTCATTGCGCATCCCGCCCGCATAACCCCAGACCGGGGCTTCTGCGATGCGGTCTGCCTGACAAAATTATATCTTTTTTTCTAATCCACAAATAGAAACGCACATTTTTTTTTACATCTTCTGAAAAATCGGTGGCCCCGGTATACGGGCAAAAGGGCCGACCACGGTTGTGGCCGGCCCTTTTTGAGTGGTAAGTGTCGGGGATTACTTTTCGTTGAGTGACTTTAGCTGCTCGGATACCTCCTCGAGGTGCTTCTGGTTGGCGGGGGTCAGATCCTTTTTGTGTGTAGAGAGGTAGATACCGAATCCCAGCACTGTGGATACCAGATCCTTGGCCTCGTCGCTATCTTGGTATTTCGCCTCAGCCTCCTTGTCTCCGGCATATTTCTCCTGATTGTCCTTCATAACTTTGACCGCAGCGCCGAGCTGGTCGATCATTTCGTTGTAGTCGCTCTCGGTGAGCTCCTCGCCGCTCTTGACCTTTTCGGATAGTGCCTTGCACTTCTCAGGGCTGTAGCCCGCGGAGCCTGCACATGCCGACAGACCGAAGATCATGGCGGCAACAAACAATAATTTGAGATACTTCATAAATTTCTGTGTTTTAGGATTATTATAAGATGAATTTATTAGTCGGTAAGAGCCGTGGCGTACCTCAGCCGCTACCGTATCCGCAAATATACATCATCCTTTCCAATAATCCAAATGTGAGAGGGGAGCCTCACACAGATTTGGATGTTTTGATCAAAAGGCTTAACTTTGAAGTCAAAACCCAGCGTGATGGCCAATATATACGAAATGCGCTCATACGGCAAACTGCTGTTTATTCTTGCCGCCATGGCAGTGGCAGGAATATTCATGTACATATCCGACAATCTGATCAAGGACCTGGCCCGGCAGGAGCGCGAGCGCATGGAGATATGGGCGGATGCCACCAGAGAGATAATCAATGCCGCCGCCACGGAGACCACCGATTCCGCAGCCATGGCGGCTCTGACCGACAATATCGATTTTCTGCTCAGCATCATCGGACGAAACACCACCATACCTGTGCTGCTCACCGATGACAGCGGCAACATATTGCAGCACCGCAACTTCGACCTGCCCGAACCGGCCGACGAGCTCACCGCCCTCTCGCCCCGCAACGAGAAGTATCTCAAGGACAGGCTCGCCGCCCTTTCCCACTCCACCAACGTGATACGCATAGAAATCTCGCCTGATGTGGAGCAGCGGCTCTATTACGAGGACTCCACCCTGCTCAAGCGCCTGAGCTATTACCCCTATATCGAGCTGCTCGTGATGGTAGCTTTCGTGATCGCCGTATACTACGCCGTGGTGTCGTCGAAGAGAGCCGAGCAAAACAAGGTGTGGGTGGGACTATCAAAAGAGACTGCGCACCAGCTCGGCACACCTATCTCATCGCTGATGGGCTGGCTCGAAGTGCTGCCCGATTACGGCGTGGATGACGAGACTGTGGCCGAAATGAGCAAGGATGTGGAGCGTCTGAGCACGATTGCCTCGCGATTCTCAAAAATCGGATCCGCTCCACAGATGGAGCCCGCCGATCTCAACGAGATAGCCCAACATGCCGTAAACTACATGCGCACACGCATATCGTCAAACGTCAGGCTCACCGTCACCCTCACCCGGCAGCATGCACCCGTGCAGGCCTGTGTGCCGCTGATAGAATGGGTGCTCGAAAACCTGATAAAAAACGCCGTGGATGCCATGGAGGCCCATGGCACCCTCGACATAGTGACTAAGGTAGACCACGATATGGCCGTGATCGATGTCACCGACTCAGGCAAAGGCATATCACGCAAGAATTTCAAGACCGTGTTCAATCCGGGATACACCACGAAGAAACGCGGATGGGGTCTCGGACTCACGCTGGCCAAACGCATCGTGGAGCAATATCACGACGGCCGTATCTACGTGGCCTCGTCGACACCCGGCAAGGGCACCACCTTCCGTGTCGAAATCCCACTGGACCGCAGTCTGAGGGCACTCCGCACGGTCAGCCAGTGACCCTTATCAAAGGTGCGCCTTGATCTTCGCGATCATGTCGGCGTACTCGGCGTCGGTGAGATACACCTCGCCCGGATTCATGCGGAATGTGCCTCCGTAGTCGGGGCCGCCCACATATTTCGGAGCCAGATGGAAATGGAGATGTGAGAGCTTGTCGCTGTACGCGCCGTAATTGATCTTCTCAGGATTGAAGGCGGCTTTCATCGCACGGGTCACACGGGCCACATCAGCCATGAAGGCATCGCGCTGCTCGTCGCTGAGCTCGTTGAGGTCGTCGACATGGCCGTCGTAGGCCACGAGGCATCGGCCCCTGTAGGTCTGCTCCTTGAAGAGGAATACACGTGACACACCAAGGTGGGCGATCTCTATCATGAGGTCGTGGAGGGTGTCGTTGTTCTGACAATAAAGACAATCTTTAGGATCGCTGTGCATGATCTGAAAATTTTAATGGTTTATCGTATTTTCACCTCCAAAGGTAGGTAATTGTGCCGACAATGCCAAATACAGATTCATCGCCGGCGCACAAAAAAACATAAAAGCCGGGATGAAAATGATACATTTTCACAAATATATCAGCTATATCAGCTCAATCACCGAAAAATTAACTATATTTGCACCCTATCCACACATTATTGTCCATGACAGACCTCATCACATATATTAAGCATGACATATTGGTGGCCGGTGTGGCCGCGCTGCTGCTTACGGCCACCGCATACGACGCCGCAGCCCAATCGCGGTCCGTCTCAAGAGCCGATGTCACTGGAGTGACACGCCGGGCCGGTGCCGGAGACCCCGACGCCCTCAATCAGCTCGGCGTGTGGCATTACTCAGGCCAGCACGTAGCCAAAGATGTAGACAAAGCCGTGGCTCTGTGGCGACAGTCCGCCGCACAGGGCAATCCCAAGGCAATAGCCAATTTAGGTATATGCTACCAATACGGCACCGGAGTGATGCGCGACTCGCTCACAGCCATGCGTCTTTACCTCTCGGCCATCGACAACGGTCAGGAGACCCTGCTCGAGCAGCGCAAGGCCAATGTGGGCAAGGTGCCGTTTGACGGAGTGCTCGTAGGCCTCTGTTACGAAAAAGGCATAGGTGTCGGCGCCGATGCATCCGAGGCCGCCCGAGCTTACAGCGCCTCAGCCGACCTCGGCTCTGTCGACGCCGCCGGTGCCGCCGCAAGATGTCTGCTTGCCTCCGGCAACGCCGGTGCCGCTTACCGCTACGTCTTAAAAGCCGCCGATGCCGGCAATCATGACGCCGAGGCCCTCGCCGGCATAATGCTCGTGGATGGAAAAGGCGTGATGCCATCGACCGAAAAAGGTGTCAGATATCTGCTGAAGGCCGCTCCGTATAATGCCGATGCGGCCAACCGTCTGGCCACCCTGATGTTTGCCGGCGCGCCCGAAGTGAGCCAGAGCTCACGCCGCATCACCACAATGCTCATCGACACAGCCCGCAAGGGCAACCGTAAGGCGATGCTCAACTATGCGAGGGCCCTGCGCGACGGCATCGGTGTGCCACGTGACTATGACCGCGCCATCCACTGGCTCTCTCTCGCCGCAGAGACCGACGACGAAGCCCTCAACCGCTTCATTACGATGTCGCCAGAGGATTTCCGAAATTACAGTCGCGGCCGGCGGCTCGTGACCGAGGGCAAGTTTGATGAGGCAGACAGGATTTTCAAGAATCTCGAACGCAAAAAAATCACCGAGGCGACGATAATGAGGGGCTATATACTCGCCCACCCCGACAATCCGCAGGCCAATACCGACGCTGCCATCAGGCAATTGAGGAAATACTCGGGCAAGAACAATCAGGCCACCACGATGCTCGCTCTGGTATATCTCATGAACAGGCAGGACATCAAGCCGATGCTCCCGCAGCTGGAGCGTGCCGCCGAACAAGGCTACGGCCCGGCTGCCGCCATCATGGCGAGGATCTACCGCGAGGGACAGGTGGTGACACCCGACTCATGGCGCGCGGCCTCATTCGCACGCCAGGCATACACCGAGCACGATATCCCCACCTCCGAAATGAGTCTGTACCGGCAATAGGCATCTCCGGCACATATACAGTAATCAATCATAAACATATATCATATCATGAAGTACAGAATCTTTTTAAGCATGGCTATGGCGGCTGTAATGCTGATGTCAAGCTGTGTGAGCAAGAAAAACTATCAGGCGCTGGCAGCCGAGCACGACAACCTGCGCAGCGACTATGCGTCACTCCAGAAAGAATATCAGAATGCCCAGTTGGCTCTCACTCAGAGCAACAGCAGCGGACAGACCCTGCAGCAGCGTCTCGACGATGCCTTGAAGGCCAACGACGAGCTCAAGAAAGCTTACGCATCACTGCAGCGCACCCTCGACCAGTCTCTGGCCAACGGCAATCAGAACAGCATGAACATCTCCAAACTCGTGGATGAGATAAACGCCTCAAACAAATACATCAAGCAGCTCACCGACGCAAAGAGCAAGAGCGACTCGCTTAACATCGTGCTCACCAACAACCTCACCCGCTCGCTATCCACCAGCGAGCTCAAGGATATAGACATCAAGGTGCTCAAAGGCGTGGTGTACATATCCCTGTCTGACAACATGCTCTATAAATCCGGCTCGTATGAGATCAGCCCCCAGGCAATGAACACCCTGAGCAAGATCGCCAAGATCATCAAGGATTACAAGGATTACGACGTGCTGGTAGAGGGTAACACCGACAACGTGCCTATCTCGCGCACAAATATCCGCAACAACTGGGATCTCTCGGCTCTGCGTGCGTCGTCAGTGGTGCAAGCCCTGCAGAATGACTTCGGAGTTGACCCCTCGCGTCTTACAGCCGGTGGCCGTGGCGAGTATAATCCGATCGGTGACAACGACAGCGAGTTAGGCCGTGGGCGCAACCGACGCACCGAGATCATCATCACTCCCAAGCTCGATCAGTTCCTCGACCTCATCGACAAGGCTCCCGAAGAGAAAAACTAAAGGGACATATCCTGTATCACATACCTCAGCCTCTCCTCTCTTGTCTTATGGAGCACATCTATAAATTCGAGCCTCAGCTCAAACCCGTAATATGGGGCGGCGACCGCATCGCCGCCCTGAAGGGTATACCCAGCGACCGTGATGATATAGGCGAAAGCTGGGAAATCTCTGCTGTAAAAGGACATGAGTCGGTGGTAGCCGAAGGCAATGAAAAAGGCACTACACTACCCGGGCTCATCCGACACCACCGCGAGCGACTGGTGGGACACCACGTATGGGAGAAATATGGCGAGGAGTTTCCGCTACTGATAAAGATTATCGATGCGCGCCGCGATCTCTCCGTGCAGGTGCATCCCGATGATGCCCTCGCAGCCAAGCGCCACCACTGCGCGGGCAAGACCGAGATGTGGTATATCCTCGATACCACTCCCGACACGAAGATCTACGCCGGTCTCAGCCGCGAGATCACACCCGGGGAATATACCCGTCTGGTAGCCGACAATGCCATAATGGACGTGGTGGCCACCCATGACTCGCATCCGGGCGATGTTTTCTTCCTGCCCGCCGGACGTATACACGCCATCGGCGCGGGCAACCTCCTGGTCGAGGTACAGCAGACCAGCGACATCACCTACCGTGTGTATGACTACGGGCGCAAGGATGCCGACGGCAACGAGCGGCAACTGCATACCGAGCTTGCTAAAGACGCCATCGACTATACCGTGTATCCCGAGTATGTCACCGATTACGACCGCGACGCCCGTGAGGCCACACTTGTCGAGTGCGCCTACTTCAAGGTAGACCGGCTGAAAGTCAACGGAGAGACTACGTTGCCGACGGCTGATGACTCGTTCACGGTGATTGTGTGTACCGAAGGCTCATGCACTGTCTCCGCCGGCGGACAGACCACCGCTCTCCATGCCGGCGAATCGGCGCTGGTATGTGCCGATGTCAATTCCATAACCTACAGGGGCTCGGCGACCATCGTCACGGCCACCTGCTGAATCCTGCACTCATGAAACATCTTGTCATCCTTGCTGTCGCCGCTCTGCTCCAGTCATTCTCCACCTTGGCCGAAGACGGCTCGCGCCTGTGGCTGCGCTACGACTCCGCTCTGTGCTCCACCCCGCAGGTCACAGTGGCCGGTGTGAAGCGTACCGATCCAACAGTAAGGATCGCTATTGCCGAGATAGAGAAACCGGGTATCGGCATACCGGTGACACTACGCATGAAGAAGAGCGGCAACCACCCCGACGCCTACTCGCTCAAGGGCGACGGCAGATCGGTCACTATCGAGGCCGCATCGCCTGCCGGACTGCTGTACGGGGCCTTCGCGCTCTCCCGCGCCGCAGCTCTCGGCCTTGATATTGCCACGGTAAATGAATCCGCATCGCCGGCATTTGACCTGCGTATGCTCAATCACTGGGACAACCTCAACGGCACGGTGGAGCGCGGTTACGCCGGCAACTCGATATGGAAATGGGACGAGCTCCCCTCTGTGGTATCACCACGATACGACCAATACGCACGCGCCTGCGCCTCAGTGGGCATCAATGCCGCGGTGCTCAATAACGTGAATGCATCGCCACAGATGCTGACCTCCGACAATCTTGCCAAGGTCAAGGTCATCGCCGACCGTCTGCGCCCATACGGTATCACCACTTTCCTTTCGGTCAACTTCGCGTCACCCAAGGTGATAGGCGGTCTTGCGACGGCCGACCCGCTCGATGCTGATGTAATGAAATGGTGGAGTGACAAGATCGATGAGATATACACTCTCATACCTGATTTCGGGGGATTTCTCGTAAAAGCCAACAGCGAGGGCGAACCTGGACCCGGCGACTACGGACGCTCGCACGCCCAGGGAGCCAATATGCTGGCCGACGCTCTCGCCCGACACGACGGCACGGTGCTGTGGCGTGCGTTTGTCTACAATCCCACGAGCCCAGACCGCGCTATGCAGGCTTACGACGAATTTATGCCGCTCGACGGTGAATTTCGCGACAATGTGATAATCCAGATAAAGAACGGCCCCATCGACTTCCAGCCCCGCGAACCATTCAGTCCGCTTTTCGGAGCCATGAAGTCGACACGCCAGGCCATCGAATTTCAGATCACGCAGGAATATCTCGGCGCATCCAATCATCTGGTATATCTCGCGCCCCTATTCAAAGAGACACTCGACAGCGACACCCACCGTGGAGCCGGCACTGTGGCAGCCGTGACGTCAGCGCGGGGTGCCGGCAAGTCGGCAATAGCCGGAGTAGCCAATATCGGCGATGACACCAACTGGTGCGGCCATGATTTCGCACAGGCCAACTGGTATGCCTTCGGGCGCCTGGCCTGGGATCCTTCGCTAAGTCCGGCGGATATAGCCGGCGAATGGCTCGGCCTTACCTTCACCACCGACCCGGCCTTTGTCGGCGAGGCCACAGAGCTGATGATGGGGAGCCGTGAGGCTGCGGTCGATTATATGATGCCCTTAGGTCTGCACCATATCTTCGCCGGCGGTCATCACTATGGTCCGGAGCCCTGGTATTACGTGGAGGGTATGCGTCCCGACTGGACTCCGCCCTACTACCACAAGGCTACCGCCGACAGCATCGGATTCGACCGTACCACTGCCACGGGCTCGGGTGCGACCGGACAATATGCGGCCGCGGTGGCCGACAGGTTTGCCGACAAGGCCACGTGCCCGGATAACATGCTGCTGTGGTTTCAGCGCATGGGCTGGGACGAGCCGGTGCCCGGCACCGGCACTACAGTGTGGCACACGCTATGCCACCGCTACACCCGCGGAGTGGACAAGGCTCGCCACATGCAGGTCATCTGGGACAAGTTGCAGCCCTTGGTCGATGCCGAAAGATTTGGTGCGGTGCAGGACAAGCTCAAGATACAGACACACGACGCGCAATGGTGGAAAGATGCCTGTCTGCTATATTTCCAGGAGATCAACGGGCGCCCGTTCCCCGACGACATGGAGCGACCGGTCTACACACTGCCCTATCTCAGGGCCGTGAAGTTGCCCTACGGCCTCTACGGCTGCCCATCGCGGGAGGAACTGCCCTGACATGAATTACGGCCGGATCATCAGTGTATTATTATCGCCGATATGACCTTATGGCCTAAGACGTTATTGATAGCCTCGACGAGGGAGTCGCGGCAATATGTCAGTTCGCTTTTGATAGAGGCGGATGTAAGGCTTACGTGCATCACATCGCCCTCGATCCAGCGGCGTGTGGTATAGCGGTTGATGCCCGGACCCACAACTTCCTGCCACAGGTAGCAGGCCTGCTGCCGCTCGAATGTGTCGCTGTTGCCCGTGCGGGCGATAGCCTGGTCGATTATATCGCCCACAGACAGGGCTCGGTATTTCTTCATTACAGATTCTTTATGTAGTCAGCTGTTAGGCCGGTTATCCTGGATATGCAGTCGAATTCTGATTTCTTATCCATCACATCCATGTATTTAATGAGATATAACACTTTCTGAATAGATACAGAGAAGATGACCACCGCGGGAACGTCGGATACGCGGGTTGTGCGTAATCCCAGGTCCGCTACGCTCCACCTGAGGTTGGGTTCCGAGGCTCCCGCTGGTGTGATCTCTGACGCCTTCTCGTTGATAACTATACATTCTTTGTTGCTCCATATTGTCAGGTGTCAACTTGATTGCAAATATAACATAATCCTGTCATTTTTGCAAAAATGACAGGATTATTATGTACGTTAAATCCTCGCTGCTTTCCCGATTTGCAGCCTATTGGATTTTCATGATATAACAGACGGCGGTCAGTCGATACGCGTCAGTGTGACAGGGGTATCCATCAGCGAGCCGTCTATCTTTTTATCGCGTATGGTCACATCCCTGATGTCCACGTTCTTGAAGCCGTCGGCCAGCATATCGGCCATAGCCGAGAACCATATTCCGGCGAGCTGTGCGCCATCACCTTCACCGAGAGCCGGTCCCATATTGCCATACGTGCCTTCTCCCATCGAATAGCTTTTCTTTAGCGTGTCAAGGTTGATATTGAGCGAACCGTCGGTGATGCTGTAGCAACCCGTACCGTCGATAAGCAATTCGAGATACACCGACTTGGCTTCACTGCCATCAGTGGCAGGACCCGCCATCGTGGTGATTATCCTGTACTCGGCCTGCACTGTGCCGTTGTTTTCAAAGTCATACTTTCCTGATAGATGCATCTCGATGCCATCTCCCATATCCTTGGCCGCGTTTTCCAGCTGCCAGTTACCCGACGGATTCTGAGCCGTCGCTGAGATGGCCGCCATCTGGCACGCCACCGCAATCAAAATAAATTTCTTTCTCATTATGATCGTTTTTAAATATAAATATATGCCACTTATGTATATCCGGGGCTGTCAGTCGATGCGTGTCAGTGTTACCGGGGTGTCCATCAGGGTGCCGTCTATCTTTTTGCTGCTTAGAGTGACAGTCGTGATGTCGATATTCTTGAAGCGGTCGGCCAGCATAGTGGCAAGACTCGCGAACCATATTCCGGCAAGTTGTGTGTCTCTGGGTGAGCTCTCATGGTATGCCGAACTCATATTTCCATACGTGCCTTCTCCCATCGAATTGCTTTTCCTGAGTGTGTCGAGATTGATACTGAGCGTACCATCGGTGATGCTATAACTGCCTGTGCCGTCGATAAGCAATTCGAGATACACCGGCTTGACTTCGCTGCCATCAGTGGCAGGACCCGCCATCGTGGTGATTATCCTGTACTCGGCCTGCACTGTGCCGTCATCATCAAAGGTATACTTTCCCGATAGATACATGTCTATGCCATCGCCCATGGATCTGGTAATATTGTCGAATTTCCATGTACCGCTAAGCCGCGCGACATCCGTTGCCATATTTCCTATTACATAGTAATTATCACTTTCCAAAAGGATTTGATAATTCCCATCTCGGGAAAGAACATAATCCACAAATTCCGGTTCCTTATCGAATGAGGCTATTGCTCTATCTGAATATATATCGCGGATTTCGTAACTGATTAAATCCTCCGACAGGCCCGCGACCTTTACCCCGCCAGCCTTGCTGATGTCACACCACACGGTCAGCGATGGCACGCGATGGCCCTCGGTCTCGACACTCTTCTTCATTTTCTTTTTCATGGGCAACTTAACGGCCACAGGTGTAATCCTTGCCCGGACAGCCACAGGTGTAACGGCGCACAGCAGCGTGAGGATAATGATCTGGATAATACTGATTATTTTCATTTCTTATTTGTTTGATGCAAAGATAGAAATACTGAAGCCATACTACATAAAAACTGAGTACGGAAATGAGTACGGATTTTTTGGGAAAACATGATTTTATTAAGACACAGCGTATTACACATATACATCGTATGACATATCCTGGAGGTACTGAAATAGATCAGTACCTCCAGGATATGTCATACGATGTATATACGGGTGTATTTAAAGCCTGCGGATTATGCCGTCGATGACCTTCGTGCCAAGCCGTTCGTCAAAAATCTTCATACACAGGCTATCACGGCGCGATACGATAGCGCCTTTGGATCGGCACAACAATGTACACATCTGTGAAGGAGTGACATGGCATTTGATCAGCAACGCCGTCAGCAGATCGATAGAAGTCAGTCGGCTTTGGGTGAGCAATTCAAGATTATCCTTGAATCCGGGAGAGGATTTGATCACGACAGCCTCAAGCTCGTCTATCAGCGTGTCGCCTTGTGCGATGGGTCGCTTTTGTGATATAAGCTCCTGCAGTCTCATATATGCAGCGGATTCAGCAATATCCTCGCTCAGAGCCACTGATTCGTCCTGATTCAGCAATGACAGCAGTTCATTACGCAGCTTCTCACGCAGTTCCTTGATAGAATCGGCGGTCGTGAATGGTCGATGGTCTCTCAAATTGTTGACTGCTGTATCCCTGCCGTGCGGCTTATCTTCGGATGCCTGCGGTATGCGGTCAGTCATCCTGTCAGCCGTTTCCTGAGTGATATGTTGCTTAAGCATCCCTATCTTAGCCAGAGCGTTATGCAACTCTATCAACGCTTTCTTATTCTTGTTTTTATAATAAAGCACAACGATAACCAGCACCAGGCTGACAGACGACAGGGCGAGGATCCATAATCCCTGCACCATGTTTTTGTGCTCAGCCGCCTGCTTCTCCAGCAGATGACGGCTGTAATTGTAATATCCCTGCTGAATCAGCGAGAGCTCAGCCTGATTGTCATCATAGTTATCCTCAAGAATCCCTACGTATTCCTCTAAGTAGGCATACAGTGAATCCTGAGAGACCTTATTCCTGAGCCCTGGCGACAGAAGGATCTCGTATGCGGATCCTCGGTTGGTATGGTCCGGACTGTGGCGTAATTCCTGGGCGTAAACATATGCGGTGTCAGATATTCCCTTCGAGAGATATATCTCGGCAGCATATGCCAGGGCATTATTTCTTGACATAGGCCCCACCCTGTCCAGAGAGCTGCGGATCAGCACGAGGGCGGAGTCGGGATGACCGGTCTCATACTTGATTCTGGCCAGATTCATTTCAGATTTTGCCGTATACGACTCCGGAAGATTACGGCTTGACTCCATCGCCTGATTGAAATATTGTGTCGCGAGAGTGTAATCCCCGCCCGTGAGGCATGCGCCCCCCAATAATTGCAGGTCATACACCATATTCACCGTATCTCCCAGTGCCTCGTCTACCTTTATGGATTCCCTGATGTACGTGGCTGCTTCATCATAAAGCCTCAGTTGCAATAGCAGCCTGCCTGTCTGACTCAGCACAGATGCCTCGAGGGCCGTGTCCGAGCTTCCGTCTCCGAGATTGTCAAGAGCCTCCCGGAAATAACGCAGGGCTGTGGGATAGTCGCCGAGGTCGCTGTATACGCGGCCTCCGTAGTAGAGGGCCTCGGGGTAGAGGCCGGTGGAGCTATGAGATTTGTAGTAACCGATGACATCGAGGATAAGGCTGTCGGAGGTGTGCCGGTTGTACGCCTTGTCGTTGGCCTTTACGGTGAGCAAATCGTGGTAGTGGCGGTCGGCCTCGGAGAGCGAACCGCGGTCTATGCTGTCGAGGGCGCTGAGGGCATCCCCGGGCGACTCCGACACCATGCCGGCGACGCGCGATAGCCGCCCGTCGGGCGTGTATCCCGAGCAGGCCGACAACAAAAGCATGCACAATATGATACAGATACGAGATTGCATAAGTGAATTTTAATGCAAGTTAGCAATAAATCCTCATCCTGCAAAATTTTCACATCAATATCGCGTCTCCGAAGCTCTCGCTGATACTATCTCTGTTTCCTCTGATTAAAGTCTTCCGACCGATAGAACCTCCGGGGATAGGATAGTGATATCCTGTATGATATAAGCCTTCCTCTGCCCCTCTGCGTGATGCCCTACGCACAAAACCGGGTATGGGCAACGGCGATTTATTCGCGCTCGATGATATAGTCGCTGATGTTTTTATCGGCCGAGCTGAAGTTGGCGCCTATCCTGAAGATCTGACGGCCGTCGGCTCGGAAGGGTAACGGATAGTCTTTGGCATCGATCTGGTCAAGGGCCTCGCGGGCGCTCTTGTCGAGCTTGAATTCGAAGATGTATATATAATTGTCGGTTGAGACTGTCAAGTCTATGCGCCCCGTGGCCGTACGGTATTCGGTGTGGCAGTAGTAGCCGAGCAGCTTGAACAGGAGATACAGGATATTCTGATAGTGCTGCTCGAGATCGAGCAGGTTGAAGCCGTCATAATTGATACTTGAAAATAGGCTCCTTAGCCGCTGCATCATGGACTCGGCATCACCCTTCTCGATATCATTCAGAAATTTGAGTATGCCAAAGGGTGTACGGTCAGCCGAAGCCGGCACATACACTTTCATCAACTGGTCGATGAATCCGCGCTCCACTTCTCTATTGGGATAGCCCAGGGTGATGATGCCGGTGCGTGTGTCATATGCCTTGATGGTGAGATAGCCCGTCTGGTAGAGGACAGGCACCGGATCGCCCTCCATGTTGAAGGGCACGTTCTCTATCTCCGGCTGTGTCACCTCCACACCGGAAAGTTCGCTGAGATTTATATGATGCGATTTGATACGCCTGGCAAGAAACAACGGTGTGCCCGTGCCAAACCAATACTGGCCTATAGATCTGCGTTGCAAAGAGTTGAGAAGACTGAATGGATTGTAGATATCCACGCTGCCAGTCGGTGAGAAATGATAGCCGTCGTAATTGAGCTTGAGCTGGGCATACATATCCTCGACTGTGCATTTATTCCCATCGGCGAAGGCTGCAATCCCCGGGTGGAAATATTCCCGGAGCTCATCGGAGGTGATACCGCAGATGCCGCTGAATTCCGGCATAAGCGAGATGTCATTCAGGTTGTTGAGGTTGTTGAGGTCGCTGAAGATGTTGAGCTTGCCGAAGCGCGTGATGCCCGTGAGGAAGGCCAGGCGGATGTATTCGTCCATCTTCTTGAGGTTGCCGTAGATGCCGCGCAGCTGGTTGCGGAATCTCTCCTGCAACTCCGTATGCTCTATCGTGTCGATCAAGGGCTTGTCATACTCGTCGATCAGTATCACCACCTTTTGCCCCGTCTTTTCGTATGCGTTCTTGATGATATGCCGAAATCTTGAGGCGTATGTGGGATCTGTATCTTCAATTCCGTAAGTCATTTCCCAATCTCTGAGCATCCTCTCTATCACGGTATCCAGGCTGTCCTGGTTAGTATAGTCCTCGCCCGTGAAATCAAGGTGCAGCACCGGCACCGGTTGCCAGTCGTGGTCTGACGAGGCTACGGCAAGCCCGTCGAAGAGCTCGCGCCTGCCCTGGTAGAAGGCCTTGAGCGTTGAGATGAACAGGCTCTTGCCGAAACGGCGCGGACGACCCAGGAAGAAATACTTGCCATAGTCCATCATCTTAAGTATATACCGCGTCTTGTCGACATACACAAAGCCCCGCTCCCTTATCTCGGGAAACGACCGCATCCCCACCGGATATTTCTGCACCACCATACTCACTTCTTTTTATTACGCCTCACAAAGATAGCACAAATTCTCACTCCTGCAAAATCCATGCCCACACGGCAAGCAAAATGTAAAGAGACCCGCCGGCTCGTGGCTGACAGGTCTCTTCCGGATCCAATAACGGTTGTTTGTCGTATGTCGGCATGTTTTACCTGATTACGGTCTTGCAGGATTTTGAGCCGAGCCGCAACTGATAGTCTCCATAAATTCAGGATTCACTAAGGTTTCGGAAGTTGCGTGATATGGATATGCGCATGTATATACTTACCACTCATATTGATCTCAATCTCCCTTGGTTCATCTGTCTCATTAGGATATATTACATATTCTGAAACATATGGTGGGCCAGCCGTCAGGTGAGTTGCCTTTCCCCACTCTCCGGAATATGCCTCCTCGATCTCCGGGTCAACGAAAGCATCCATTTCAGGAACTTGGGGAATATTATCGATGATGAGGTATTCAGCCCAGTCATACTTCGTATGCTTTCCGGTACTTGTTATAATAAACTGCCCACCACTCCAAGGTATGACACAATAATGCTGTTCTTTATCACTATTCAGCACTATTCCTTTGACTTCAAATTCAAACGGCTCAAATGGCATTCCAACCATATTATTATCCTCACACGAAACAAGTCCCACGCATAGTGCAATGGAGAGTGCTAAACCTACTAATGATCTCATATCTTAGTGAAATAAAATCGGTTAATTTATTCGTTTAAATTAGTTATTATATTAGTTGTAAGGGTTTTGATGGTGTTACCTACGGCAATCTCCCTCTGGTGTAATCTATCTGCCCTGTTGTGTCACTTTGATCTCAACGTATTTAGGTCCAGAGTATGCATAAATCCATGCTTCTCTTTTTTTATGTGATGATGTCGGTTTGGCTGAGACTATAAGGGCATCACTATGTTCTTTAAATTTTACCGTCAGCCAATCGTACTCTGCGACTAATGTGTCTTCAATATTCGGTGAGATATGTTGATTTGCATCTTCGTCGTCAATTTGAATATGGGTGAAATTCGTGAAATTTCCCTTTACAATCTGCATCCCTCCATCAGAAGGAAAATATATTGATTTTGGAAATCCCATCTGATCGCGCTCAAACTCACAGGATATAAGCAACAATGAAATGAACGTTAAGATAGCATATATACGTTTCATACTTGTAGGTTTAATAGGTGAAGTGATTTAAACTTATTTCGAGTTATTAAATAAGTAGATAAAATGTTAAAA
>CAZBWZ010000007.1:0-39251 GCA_964495725.1 uncultured Bacteroides sp. | reverse complement strand
TTTATATCATGATATTTCCGAATTTTCTGCAAAAGTAATAAATTTGCAGATGTAATTATACAAAAAATATCTAAAGGCGAATGACAACACGATTATATTTGAGCTTGCTATGCGTTGTGACAGCTCTCGCTTTATGTGCGTTACATGGCTTTGCACAGGAGAGTGAAGGCCAGTCGGTAGGACTTGTGCTCAGCGGTGGCGGAGCCAAGGGCATAGCCCATATAGGCGTGATACAGGCTCTTGAAGAAAACGACATACCGATAGATTACATCACCGGCACGTCGATGGGTGCTATCGTGGGCGGGCTCTATGCCGCCGGCTACACCCCCGACGAGATGATGGCTCTGATACTGTCAAGGGAGTTCGCTTACTGGTCAACCGGCAAGATCGATCCCTCGCTCGAATACTATTTCACGGCCGAGGAAGCGTCGCCCTCCATGTTCTCGATGCCGATAGTGCTTAAGGCTGATTCCGCGGCAGTTGATTCCGCTGCCGTGCCTGCGTCGCTCATATCGCCGCTGCCCATGAGTTTTGCATTCATGAAGCTGTTCGCACCCTATACAGCCCAGAGCGGGGGTGATTTCGATAACCTGATGGTGCCATTCAGATGCTGTGCGTCCGATGTGGCGTCCCACCGCAGGGTGGTGCTGTCAGAAGGCGATTACGGTGATGCCATACGCTCGTCTATGAGTTTCCCCATAGTGTTCCAGCCTACACGCTTCCGCGATATGCTGCTGTATGACGGAGGCATATATGACAACTTCCCGGTGGACGTGATGAAGGCCGACTTCGCCCCTGACATCATCATCGGCAGCGATGTGTCTACCGTGGACAAGGGTCCGCAGACATCGCTCATCGACCAGATAGAAGACCTGGTGGTGCAGGGTGGCAGCTACTACCTCGCCCCGGCCGACGGCATAAAGATACGGTTTGACCTCAACCGTTTCTCCCTGCTCGACTTCCAGCAGGCCCGTGCCATCTACAAAATCGGTTATGACAAGACGATGTCGATGATGGACTCCATCAAGGCACGAGTCAAAACAAGGATACCGCGACTGTGCCGAGAGCAAGGCCGCACGGTGTTCAAGTCGAAGACGCCCTACCTGCGCTTTGACACGGTAAGGGTGACGGGCACGAGCGAGGCGCACACCCGCTACCTCGAATATATGTTCAGAAAACATGACGACAGCGACACACTCGGTATCGCCCAGGCCACGCAGGCCTACTATCAGGCTATATCCACCGGTAAGCTCAATGACCTTCAGCCCCACGCCGTATATAACGACTCCACGGGGCTCTTCGCCCTCGATATGAAAGCCTCGGTAAAGAGCGACCTCAAGGTCGGGATAGGAGGATATGTATCATCGGCGTCATCGAGCTATGTGTATCTGTCGGGCGGATACTCCACGCTGAGCTTCAACTCGATCTCTGCGCGGTTGGGGGTATGGCTCGGGCAGAGCTACCTCGCGGGTATGCTTAGCGCGCGCATGATGCTGCCCACGCCCATGACATCGGCCCTCGATCTGGAGGCCGTGGCCTCGCGCACCAATTATTATCACAGCGACAGGATGTTTTTCACCACCGACAACCCGTCGTTTGTACACAGTTATGAATACTACGGACGGCTTAAATGGGGATTTGCCGGCGGCCGCCACAGCCGCGTTGACGTAGGGGTGGGGGGTGCCCACCTGTACAACAGTTTCTATGCACCCGTCATCAGGGGTGACGCCTCCACATTCCGCGACCATTGTCACTTCAATTTAGGTCAGGCTATCGCCAGATACGATTACAACACACTCAACGACATCAACTATCCCACACAGGGAGCATCCTACAGGATCACTGCCATGGGCGTGACGGGCAGCTATCGCCAGAAGTCGCCCGATGTCGGTAACGAGGGGTCGCGGCATGTCGCATGGTTGCAGCTCGAGAGCATGACCCGCAACTACATGCGCGTATCCCGTCATTTCTCACTGGGAGTGGAGACTGATGTCATGCTCTCCACACGTAAGTTGCTGCCGGGCTACAACGAGTCGGTGGTGGCGGCTCCCGCCTTCAATCCCACACCATCGTGCTATAATCAGTTCGATCCGGCATTCCGCGCCAATCAGTTCGTGGCCTTTGGAGTGGTGCCGGTATGGCTGGTCAACGATAACCTTACGGCCCGCATTTACGGCAGCTGTTTCATGCCCGTGCGGCGTATCCTGTCTGCCGCGGGTGGTGGGGCGCGTTACAGTCACAGGTTGTTCGACCGACCCGAGGCCTTCACCGAGCTCAACATCAGTTACCGTCTGCCCTTCGCCACGCTTTCGGGCTATGTCAATTACGCTACATCCTCGACCGACAGGTGGAATGTGGGTATATCATTCGGTGTGTTTATGCACGCGCCCCGGTTCCTGCGTTGATTCCGGCTTGATAATACGGTATCGAATCACTAACTTTGTGGCAAATATAGCGAAAAGACATGAACAAGGTAATACTGATGGGATATGTGGGCCGTGACCCGGAAATCCGTTACATAGAGACAAGATGTATGGCATCGTTTCCGCTTGCCACCACTGAGCGCGGGCGCCGGAGCGCGTCGGGAGAGATGATGCCCGAACGCACCGAGTGGCACAACATAGTGATGTTTGACTCGGCCGCGGAGATCGCCGAGAAGTATATCCGCAAGGGCACGCGCCTTCTCGTCGAGGGAAAGTTGCGCTACCGCGTGTGGGAAGACCGCAACACCATCAAGCACAATGTCACCGAGATATATACAGACACATTCGACATACTGAAATAATCGGTGGCGCCCCTGCTCTAAACCTTCAGGCCCCGGCGGTGTCTCAGTATATATAATCTCAACAATAGACTTATGAAAAGACTTGCAATGATGATCGTCTTGGTGCTGATGGTGATATGCCCGGCGGTGGCACAGAGCTTCGGCAACGAGAATCTGCATTATAAGGTTGAATACAAATGGGGTCTGGTGAACAAGACGGCCGGACGCGTGACCATATCTCTCGCCAACACAGCCGACAGATACAAGGCCACTCTCTATGCCCGCACCGAGCCGTGGGCCGACCGCATTTACAAGGTGCGCGACACACTCAGGTGCGAGATCATCAGACAGGGATTCCTGCCTGTGATCTATGAGAAGAGGTCTCATGAGGGAGGCGACCGCAAGCTCGATATCGTGCGATATTCACGCGCTGGCGGAGTCACGACTGGCTCTTGTGTGCGCAAGGCATGGAAAGACGGCAAGACCAAGCGCGACGAGACACGCACACTCACCGCCAACGGCAAGGTGGTGGATATGCTCTCGGCATTCTATTACATGCGATCCCTGCCGTTCCAGTCATGGCAGGCCGGTCACACCGATGTGCTCACGGTATTCTCGGGCAAACGCAAGGAGGTGCTGACTATCAAATATTACGGCACTGAGAAGGTAGAATATGACAAGAAATCATACAATTGCTATCATGTCAAGTTTAAATTCACCAGCGACGGCAAGAAGAAAACCAGCGATGATATGGAGGCATGGATCAGCACTGACGCTTCGCGCATACCTGTCAAGCTGCAGGGCAAGTTACCGATAGGGGCCGTGAGATGTTTCTATACCGGTTCGTGAATCAGCCGGCTCGCGCCGAATAAAACATATACCGATGAGGACATACGATGGCAAGGATCTGATTATAAAATCACGATTGGTGCCTAAGAGATACTGTGTGAATCTGTTTGGCACGTATTGGGTTAGAGACCCGTCGTGGGTGGACAAGTATGTGGTGAATCACGAGCGTATACACAACGCCCAGCAGCGTGAGCTGCTCTATTTGCCGTTCTATATCCTCTATATTTTGGAGTGGCTGTTGCGCTTGCTACAGTATCGCGACCACAATAAGGCATATATCAATATCAGCTTTGAGCGCGAAGCCTACGCCAATGGCCGGGATCTGGGCTATCTATGCAGGCGCCGGCATTACTCATGGCTGAGATATCTGTGTAGTTCCGGATAGCTGCAATCTGCGATGTTGCCTGCAAGATGGGCAATGTGTTAAAATGGAAAATGCGGCACACTCTCACGAGCTACCGCATCCTGTTTAACCTATGATTCACTTATTGAATCCGGTGCAAAGTTAAGTCAAAAATCCGAAACCCCTACTAAAATTAACCTATATTTACATTATATAACTTAAGTTTACAGTATAGTTGCGGGGGGGGGGTAATATATTGTGTATCAATTACTTATATATCTATATTAAAATTATATAAGGAATGGTTATAAATATGTGTTGCGTATGTGCTTGATTATTTGTAAATTTGCTCGCAGAATCCGAACTATTTCTGTGCCGGTATCTCCGGCCATACAAACAAATCTTGAAATTTATGCAACTTGTAATTAAGAACGATTATGAGGCGATGTCGGTCTGGGCGGCTGAATTTGTAGCAGCCCGCATCAATGCCGCCGCTCCCACACCCCAGCATCCGTTTATTCTCGGATGCCCGACCGGTAGCTCGCCGATAGGCATGTACCGCCGTCTGATCAAGCTCAACCAAGAGGGCAAGGTGTCATTTGCCAATGTTGTCACATTCAATATGGACGAGTACTGCGGACTGCCAGAGGAGCACCCCGAGAGCTACCACTCGTTCATGCACACCAACTTCTTTGACCATATCGATATCAAGCCTGAGAATATCAACTTCCTCAACGGCAACGCTGACGACCTGGAGGCCGAATGCGCGCGCTACGAGGAGAAAATACGCAGCTACGGTGGAGTGGATCTGTTTATGGGCGGAGTAGGTATCGACGGCCATATCGCATTCAATGAGCCGGGATCATCGCTCGCCTCACGTACCCGTCAGGTGCATCTCACTCAAGACACCATCATCGCCAATTCCAGATTTTTTGGCGGAGATCTCAATGCGGTGCCCAAGTCGGCTCTTACCGTCGGGGTAGGCACAGTCACTGATGCCACAACCGTAATGATTCTCATCAACGGGCACGCCAAGGCCCGCGCACTGCATCAGGCGGTGGAGGGCGGTGTTTCGCAGATGTGGACAGTATCTGCCCTGCAGCTTCACCCAGATGCCATCATCGTGTGCGATGAGGATGCGTGCGACGAGCTCCTCGTGTCTACCTACCGTTACTTCAAGCAGTAGCCATTCTTGGTATCTGTCTCCCGGAATTTGATGCACGGTATAGCGCTGTCTACCGTGCATCGTTGTTTTTTTTTGTCGATGACTTATCGTATGTCACCAGCCCTCTGGAAAAGACCTTCCGCTGTGAAATGCTGTGATGAAAAGGTGTAAGTCACAAGTGGTAAAATTTGCCGAATGTGATGTTAAAATATGTAAAATCGGTTACGTATGTATGTTAGTAATCGAAATAATTTATAATTTTGTCGAATATTTTATGATTATAGATATTATCGGTACAAACTAAAGTCTGCTTATCCTACAAGCATGAAAAAGATTAAAAAAAACACCGCCTATATGGCAATGGCAGCTATAGCCGCAGCCATCGGATGTGAGAATGTATATGGAGTGCCGGCCGATCCTAGGCCCCGCACATTCACCCAGCCCGACGGCACCGCTATTACGGTAAAGCTGCGTGGCGATGAACGCACACACTTTTATCTTACAGAAGACGATCACCTGCTCGTGCGCGAAGGTGACACTTTTTACTATGGAGACATTGCGACTGACGGCAGTCTGAAGGCATCAACGATGCTCGCACGCCCGGCCGCCAAACGCACCGGCGCCGAGAAAGCCTACCTCAACACCGTGGACATGCAGCGCGTGTATGAGTCTATGGCCACCCGCTCGTCGGCATCCAAGATGGCGAAGGCGCCGCAGAAAGGTCCCGGTCTGTTTCCCGGCACCGGATTCCCGTCAAAGGGTCAGCAGAAAGCACTCGTGATACTTGTGCAGTATCAGGATGTGACCTTCACGCTTGATGATCCCCACGACTATTTCTCACGCATGCTGATGCAGCCCGGTTTCAATGACTACGGCGGTACAGGCAGCGCTCATGACTATTTCATCGACAGCTCCAACGGCCAGTTCAATCCCCAGTTCGACCTCGTAGGTCCTGTCACCCTCTCACACAATAGATCTTATTACGGAGGTAACGACTGGTGGGGCAACGACCAGCACCCCGAGGAGATGGTGATCGAGGCATGTCAGCAGCTCGACGGCGAGATTGATTTCTCGGAGTATGACCGCGACAACGACGGCTATATCGACAACGTATTCGTATTCTATGCCGGACAGGGTGAGGCCTCATACGGTAGCCCCGATACAGTGTGGCCCCACTCGTGGGAGGTGACGGCCGCCACATCCACAGTATACAAATTCGATGGCAAGCGACTCGACCGCTATGCCTGCTCCAACGAGTGGGAGAGCGGACGACCCGACGGTGTGGGCACATTCGTGCATGAGTTCTCTCATGTGATGGGTCTGCCTGACCTATATGCCACATCATATACATCGGCATTTACTCCCGGCGCGTGGTCGGCACTCGACTACGGCCCGTACAACAATGACGGTTGCACACCGCCGTGCTACGGTGCATTCGAGCGTTACGCTCTCGGTTGGCTTGAACCTACGGTGCTCGACTCTCCGATGAATGTTACTCTGCCGATGATCAAAAGTAACCAGGCATGCATCATACCGACATCCAGCCCGGATGAGTTCTTCCTGCTCGAAAACCGTCAGCAGACCGGCTGGGATGCCTACATCCCCGGTCATGGTATGCTTGTCTGGCATGTGGATTACAATTCCTCGGTATGGAACAGCAACACGGTCAATAACAACAGCGGTCATCAGTATGTGGATATCGAGGAGGCCGACAACTCGCGTGACGAGTTCAGCCGTGATGGTGACGCATTCCCGGGGGCATCTGGTGTGACCTCGTTTACTGATGACACCAAGCCGTCGATGCGTACATGGTCGGGCAACGCTCTTGAGATGCCGATCACCGATATCCGCGAGACCGACGGTGTGATTTACTTCAAGATAGCAGGCGGACTGCCTGATGTCGGTGTGGTCACTCTCAACGCTCCTACCGATATCACTGCCACCGGCTTCAATATCAGCTGGAGCGAGGCTGAGAATGCTTCGGAATATCATATAAGTGTATATACCAAGAACATAGTCAGCGGACGTGAATACATCAACTATGCTCCCGGCTTCAATCATAAGAATGTGGGCACAGATCTGACAGCCGAGGTGACAGGCCTCAATCCTCTCACAGAGTACTATTGTATCGTGCAGGGCAGCAACGGCTATGAAGAAGGCATTGCCTCTGACGAGGTAATTATTGTCACCGCCGAGCCCACTTTTGATCTGATCACTCCCGTAGTGGAGGAGGCGAGCGATGTCAATGCCAGCTGGTTCTATGCCAACTGGCAACCGGTTGACGGCGCCACAGACTATATAATTAATGTGTATACCAAGGCTCGCGAAGGCGAGGCCAAGGCCGACGGATGTGACTTTACAGATGGGCTTACTGCCAAGTGGAAGAGCTCGACCAAGCAGACATTCGCCAACTCGGCTTACAGCGGTCAGGCTATCCCCGCGCTGCGCATGACCAAGGCAGGTGACTATGTGCAGACACCCGTCTACAGTGATGATATCTGTGAATTCAGCTTCTGGCACCGCGGTTCGTCCACATCAGAGAGCAACACGATCTCTGTTCAGGCCAGGATCGGCAACGATTGGGTGACCATCTCGAATGTCAGGGTGAGGAACGCCGCCGGCGGCTCTGTGACTACAATCAGCGATATCCCCGAGGGTACACGTTCGATCCGCATATATTATAATGAGGAGACCGACAAGGGCTCGCTCGCTATCGACGATATTGAGGTAAAGTGGGGTCGAGAGCTTGTGTCACATAGCTTCGGAAAGTACACCGACTACAGGACAGGTAATGTCACGGCCTGTATCATCGAGGGTACAACACGTGAGACCACATATTACTATACCGTCAGGGCTACCAACGGAGAACTCGACACATATCTGTCAAAGGAGATGTCCGTGACCACGGCCGCCGCCAACACCGGCATTAGCGATATCACAGGCGGAATGTTCAAGGTAAGCGGCACCACCGTGACAGTGGAGAATACTCCCGGAGCAGCCGTGCAGATCTGCGACATAGCAGGTAGAGTGGTTGTGACAGGCAAGGTGGGTGCAGACGGTACATTCACTGCAAGCATACCCTCACGCGGTGTGTATGTGGTGAAGATCGGAAACAAGGCTTCAAAAATAACTATATAGCAGAATTCAATGGTTTGGCTCCGGAGAAAAAGAACCCACTTCGGAGTCAAGTTTTTATTAATCAAAGGGTTCGTCATTTTGGTATGAGCAAATCTATATCCAAATTGATTGTCGCCGGTATGGCATTGGCACTCGCTGTACCGGTAGGCGCTAACGCGCAGCAGAAGGCGGTTGCCCGTCACAATACTGGCAACAGTGTGACCAGCGTAGCTAAGCAGATGCCCGAAGGCAAACATCTGCAGCTTCCGAAGGGTTTGGCTACAAGCCGTACACTTCTCGACAAGGGTGGTGCACAGCTTGCCAAGGCAGGCAAATTCTCACGTCCTGTCAGCTTCAAACTCGACCGTAAGAACGCACCTCTCCGTGCTGCCGGTGGTGAGTCGATCAACGGTGTAGTCATCTATTCAGATGCCTTCACACAGGAGTCACAGCCCACAGGTGTTTATTCAATTCCTATCGACGGCTCTTCAAACGAACTGACTGAAATCGCTGTCGTAACCGAGATGTACGGTGCAATGTCAGGTGTAAAGGTAGGCGAGCGTTACTACACATCTACACTTGAGACATTCTTCGGCCTCATCCTTGGTGCTTACGTATCGGCTTACGATACCAACACATGGGAGCTCGTACAGGTAGTCGACTGCACTTCAGACATGTCGGCTGTTGCCACAGCTTACGCTTACGACGCTGCTACAGAGACTATCTACGGTCAGTTCCTCTCATCAGATGGCGCAAATCTGATTTTCGGTACATTCGACCCCGAAACATACACTGTAACTCCTATCGCAGTATGCTCGGAGCAGTATAATGTGCTCACATTCGCTACCGACGGCACACTCTACGCCATCAGCATGTCCGGTAGCCTCTATACCGTGAACAAGGATAACGGTAACTTGACACTCATCGGTAACACTGGTTACGCAACCAGCTACTATTCAGGTGGTGTATATGATCCCGCAACCAATATGCTGTATTGGAACATCTGCAGTGATCCCGATTCATACATGGCAGCTGTCAATGTAGACAACGCTGAGACAACACTCCTGTACCAGCTCGCCCTGAATGAGGAGATCATCGGTATGTGGTCAAACAACGCAGGTGTTGAGCCCGGCGCTCCCGGCAAGGCAACTGATATGGTGGCCACATTCGCAGATGGCTCACTCACCGGTTCTGTATCTTTCAAGGCTCCTACTACCCTTTACGATGGCTCAGCACTTACAGGTGATGTAAACTACGTGCTTCAGGTCAACGGTGAGGATGTACAGAACGGTACAGTAGCTGCTGGCGGCACAGTGACATACGATTACACTGCTCCCGCTGCCGGTACATACAGATTCTCTGTTTACTTCACAAATGCGGCCGGTAAGGGTCAGGCTGCCAGCGTCAGCCTCTACCTTGGTGTAGATAGCGCTCTCGCTCCCACCAACGTAGCCCTCAACTACAACAATGACAAGATGACCCTCACATGGGATGCTGTCAAGGGTGCTCATTTAGGTTATCTCGGCAACGTTACTTACACAGTGACCCGCTACGAGTCAGGTAAGGATCCCGTCGTTGTCAAGGAGGGTATCACAGATTGCACATACACTGAGGACTTTGTATACAACGAGGCTGCTCTTGCCAATGTATACTACACAGTAGCAGCTGTCACTACCGAAGGTACAACACAGGCTACCGCATCTAACTCAGTAAGCCTCGGCTACATCATCCCCGCCTACACTCACTCATTCGTTGGTGACGCTGACCTCACAGGTTACACAATCATCGACGCTAACGGTGACAACAAGGCTTGGGCAATCACAGCTGATGGTCTGCGCATGTCTTACAACGGCAGCATTGACATGGACGACTGGTGCATCTCACCCGCCGTTATGCTTGAGGCCGGTAACTACTATACATATACAGTAGTTGTGGCAAACAACTCAGGCACATATGTTGAGACCGTTGAGGTTAAGGCCGGTGCTACTCCCACAGCCGAGGGCATGACATTTGATGTTATCCCCGCTACAGACGTTTGCACAAATGGTGCTGACATGACTCTCACCGGTGGTTTCGCACCCGCTGAGACAGGTAAATATTACTTCGGTATCCACGGTATCTCACAGGCTGACATGTTCTACCTCTATGTACGTGAATACTCAATCTCTGAGGGTGTTAACGCAATGGCTCCCGCCAAGGTATCTGACGTAGAGATCGAGGTTAACCCCGCTACATACCTTGAGGCTACACTTTCATTCAAGGCTCCGACAACCAACCTTGTAGGTGAGACAATCGAGACTATCGACTGGATCGAGGTATCACGCGACGGTCAGGAGATCCACAGAATCTCTAACCCCGCTCCCGGTGCAGAGCTCAAGATTATCGATATCGTATCTGAGAGCGCTACTTACAATTATTCAATCGTTGCCCATGGCAACTACGGTTACGGTCTGCCCGTCGAGCTTTCAGCTTACGTAGGTGTGCCTGTAGCAGCAGCTGTCGAGAACGCTGAAGTTGCTGAGACCGCTACACCCGGTGAGGTTACAATCTCATGGGATGCTGTAACTACCGCAGCTGACGGCAGCAGCCTCGCTTCTGAGTTCGTCACTTACACAATCATCGATAAGAATGGTAATGTTGTAGCAGAGGGTCTAACCGACTGCTCATACACCTATCAGGCAGTAACCGAGGATCAGGATTTCGTACAGTATGGCATCTATGCCGTAACTGCCGGTGGTATGTCTGATATTACAGCTACCAACATGATTCCCGCAGGTACTCCCTATGAGCTTCCGTTCAAGGAGTCGTTCAACGATGGCGGTATCAGCTACATCTGGGGTACTGAATCACTCGGTGCCGAATGGGCTATCGCTACCAACGAGCAGTTTACAGATGTTACCGACGCTGACCAGACCGGTGGCTTCGCTTACATGAATGGCTCGACACTTGACGCTGCCGCTGACCTCTTCTCAGGTCTCATCAAGCTTGACGCTACAGCTCCCGCTATCAAGTTCGCATACTACAACATCGTAGGTGACGATACCAACGAAATCGAGGTATACGTGACATGCGAAGGCGTGAAGACACTCGTTAGCACTGTAGTAATGAACCAGGATGGCGCACAGGAAGGCTGGAACACAGCATTCGTAAGCCTCAAGGATTACGCAGGCAAGAATGTATATGTAACATTCCGCGGTATTGTGAAGAAGTACATCTACACAATGATCGACAACATCGTTATCGACCAGCTCCAGGATTACGACATGCAGCTCGTTTCTGTAAGCGGTCCGGCTGAGGTTCACCCCGACGAGGAATTCGCTATCACAGCTGATGTAATCAACATGGGTGCTCTCCCGATGGCAGACTACACCGTAGAGCTTTACAACAACGGTAACCTCGTCGCTACCAAGGAAGGTGTCGCACTTGAGACAGGTGAGAAGGCTACATTCTCATTCGATCAGGTACTCAACATTACAGCTTCTGAGTCTAACGTCTACACCGTAACCCTCGTATGTGAGCTCGATGAGAACAAGGAAGACAACACACTCGAATATCCTGTGATCGTTCTCTTCAACAACTATCCCGCTCCTACCGCTCTCAAAGCAACCAAGGTTAACAATGGCGTGAACCTGACATGGAACGAGCCCGATACTGAGAACGGTGCTCCCGTAGCTCAGATTACTGAGGACTTCGAATCCTACGATGCATTCGCAACCGACAACATCGGTGACTGGACTCTCGTAGATGAGGATAACGCTGCTACCGGTGGTGTACAGGGTGTACAGTTCGGTGACATCATCCCGGGTGAGACACCTGTCGCATACTTTGTGATGAACAACACAGAGTACGCTGGAAACGCTGCTTACCTCGCACACTCAGGCAACCAGTATCTTGTTTCTACATTCCTCTATGATGCAAACAACGGTGCAAGCGCTGACTGGCTGATTTCTCCGCTGCTCTCTGGCGACGCTCAGACAATCACATTCTACGCTAAGAGCTTCTCAGGTGACTATCCCGAGACATTCAAGGTGCTCTACTCAACTACAGATACAGATATCACCAACTTCACAGAGGTTGCTGAATACGCTAATATCTCTACTGAGTGGACAGCATACTCATTCAATGTACCCGCAGGTACCAAGTACTTCGCAATTGAGTGCGTATCATACGACAAGTTCATGCTCTTCATCGACGACATCACTTACGCTCCCGCAGGTGGTGAGGGTATCGAGCTTTCAATCGTTGGTTACAATGTATACCGCAACGGTATCAAGATCAACGACGCTCCTATCGCCGAGACCAGCTACTTTGATGCTGATGGTACAACATCTGACTTCTACTGTGTAACAGCAGTCTACACAATCGGTGAGTCTGTACCGTCACTCACAGTAGGTGTAGGTGGTCAGGTTGGTGTAACCGACATGATCGGTGGTGTAACAGCTGTTAAGGTTGTCAACCGCTCTATCGTGATCACCAACGCCCAGGGCAATGTAGCGGTTTACGCTGCTGATGGCAAGGCTATCTACAGCGAGGCAGCTGCCAAGACCAACACAGTAACTGTAACACCTGGTGTTTACGTAGTGAAGGCCGGTGAGACAGTAACCAAGGTTATCGTTAAATAATTTGTGACGCACACAAATTGACTATACCAAGGGGTGGGCCGGTGGTCCACCCCTTTTTCTTTTGATCCTGCATAGCTCAGTATGTGCGTGACAAGAAAAATATCAGGTATAATTTGTGAGTGTCATGAAAAATACCTAAATTTGCAGGCCATTACGAATCAAGGCGCCCTACCAACGCCGCAATTCATTATTGACAAATTTAGAGCTCTATACAATCATGAAAGAAGGTATTCATCCAAGTAATTACCGCGAGGTGGTATTCAAAGACATGTCAAATGACGAGATCTTCATCACCCGCTCGACAGTGGCCTCACGTGAGACAATCGAAGTTGATGGCGTGACTTATCCTCTGGTGAAGCTTGAAATCACCAGTTCGTCACACCCGTTCTTCACCGGCAAGCAGAAGCTGGTGGACACAGCAGGTCGTGTCGACAAGTTCATGAGCCGCTATGGCAAGCGTGGCAAGAAGTAATACTTGCTCCATCGTAACAAATAGGCCCGGAAATCGATTTCCGGGCCTATTCGTTTATTTAGAGTAATATTTTGTTTCAATCAAAAAGTATCTCATATTGACTCTGTAGCGATTGCTGAAGGCTATCTAAAACTCCGTGATGGGGCCAACCGTAGAGCGTTCCAGCGGTCAGATAAACGTCTTCCGGGCGCTGGAACTCTCCGAGGCTTCCTTTAGTGTGATCTCTGGCACTCTCCCTAATGTGATTTCTGATGCTCTCATTGAGATCATCGCCAGCGCTCTCTTCTTGATGTGACCCCTGAGTCCACTCTGATGTGCCTGATGTATAGGAATATACAACGGACCGCCAACCGCGGAGCGGTTGCACATTCTCTCGATTTGTATGGAGCTATAAGGATGCCGTGTGAGCTCGTTATTAGAGCCTATGGATAAATGTAAGGGGAGAGATGTCAGTCGGCTCTTACGATGGTCTCAAGCGCTCCTGTCTCGGTGTCCATGATGTATCCGGATACCGATACTCCGTTAGGTAGCAACGGATGGTTTTTGACAAGTGTGACGCAGTCGCGCACGGCCTGCGCGGTGTCATCAAAGCCTGTGAGCCATTTGAGGATGTCAACACCGCTGTAGTGACGCAGCATGTCGATTGTGGTCTGGGGGATGCCTCTGGCGTGCATTATTTCAAGCAGTTCCTCCGGATCAAGGCCCTCTACACCGCAGTTGGTGTGCGCTATTATCATTACGTCGGTGACACCGAGTTCGTAGACAGCGACGAGTATGGAGCGCATACATGAGTCGTATGGATCGGTGATGATGCCGCCTGCATTCTTTATGAGCTTCACGTCGCCGTTCTTGATGCCGAGTGCGGCAGGCAGTAACTCTACAAGGCGTGTGTCCATGCAGGTGACGATAGCGATTTTCTTATCGGGATACTTGGTGGTGGCGAATTTTTCATAGCCTTTTCCGGTCACGAATTTGCGGTTGTGCTCAAGTAGGTTGTCAATCATGGTTGTCAGTATTATTTGTGGTATTTATTAAAAAAGGCTGCAATATTATGATATTGCAGCCTGATATGAATGGGTGTCAGTCTCAATCGTTGATTGCCTTGATGATGACGGTGGCATTGTGTCCGCCGAAACCGAAGGCATTTGAGAGAGCTACTTTCACATCGCGCTTTTGTGCGACGTTGAATGTAAAGTTAAGATCATAGTCGATTTCTTCATCTCTGTCGTCCTCATCGTGATTGATGGTGGGCGGGATAATACCGTCTTCGATAGCCTTGACGCAGAAGAGTGCCTCGATAGCACCGGTAGCGCCAAGCAGGTGACCTGTCATCGATTTGGTAGATGAGATGTTGAGCTTCTTTGCGTGTTCGCCGAAGAGCTTGGTAATGGCCTTTACCTCTGCTACATCTCCTACGGGAGTGGATGTGCCGTGTACATTGATGTAGTCGACATCAGCAGGTGTAAGACCGGCATCGTCGAGAGCCATCTTCATAGACAGGATGGCACCGAGACCCTCGGGGTGTGTGGCGGTGATGTGGTATGCATCGCCGGATGCGCCTCCTCCGGCCACTTCGGCATATATTTTGGCTCCACGAGCCTTGGCGTGCTCATATTCCTCAAGGATGAGGATAGCCGATCCTTCGCCTATCACGAAGCCATCGCGGCTCTTGCTGAACGGGCGGGAAGCGCGGGTGGGGTCGTCGTTGCGTGTCGATAGGGCATGCATCGAGTTGAATCCACCTACACCGGCGGGATATATGGCGGCCTCAGCTCCACCGGTGACAAAAGCATCTGCTTTGCCCAGACGGATGAAGTTGAATGCGTCGATGATTGCGTTGTTGGATGAAGCGCAAGCCGACACCACGCCATAATTAGGTCCGTGGAATCCATACTCCATGGAGATGTGACCCGATGCGATATCGGCGATCATCTTGGGGATGAAGAATGGGCTGTAACGGGGACCGCTCTCGGCGTTGAGCGCATAGTATCCGGCTTCCTCCTCAAAAGTGTGGAGACCGCCGATACCGGCTGCCACGATCACACCCACGCGGTCTTTGTTGATACTCTCGCCGTCGAGCTTGGAATCGGCGATAGCCTCTCTTGTGGCTGCGAGGGCATATTGTGCGTATAGGTCGAGCTGGCGCTGCTTGCGACGGTCGATGTTATACTTGGCAGGGTCAAAGTCCTTGACCTCGCAAGCAAACTGTGTCTTGAAGAGCGAAGCGTCGAAGTGGGTGATCGGGCCGGCGCCGCTAACGCCCTTTTTGGCATTGTCCCATGTGGTGGCCACATCATTGCCAAGGGGCGAAATCACGCCGAGACCGGTGATTACTACTCTTTTTAATTCCATTTCTTATTAAGAACGGGGGATATTGTGTGGATGAAGATTAAGCCTTCTGGGCCTCAACGAAAGCGATAGCGTCGCCTACGGTAGCGATCTTCTGAGCTTCTTCGTCGCTGATGCGTACGTCGAACTCTTTTTCGAACTTCATGATGATATCTACTGTGTCGAGTGAATCAGCACCGAGGTCGGCGAATGTAGCGGTTTCAGTTACTGAACCTTCGTCAACGCTGAGAGTGTCAACGATAATAGCTTTTACGCGATCTGCAATTTCAGACATAATTTTAAGTTTAAGATTAATATTCAATTTTGCGCTGCAAAGTTACGTTTTTTTTTGTAATTAGACTACATTTTTCGCAACATTTTTGCACCTTTGTTAAAATTTTTTTACTTTTTGAGCATTTTTAGTGATGAATCACTTGTCTTCGTCACCAGCAAACTCCATGAGGAAAGCCTTGATGAATCCGTCGATGTCACCGTCCATCACACCTGAGACGTCGCTTGTCTGATAGCCTGTGCGGTGGTCTTTGACGCGTCGGTCGTCGAAGACGTATGACCTGATCTGGGAGCCCCATTCGATCTTCATCTTTCCGGCCTCGATCTTGGCCTGCTCTTCCATGCGGTGTTTCAGCTCCTTGTCGTAGAGCATTGATTTTAGCAGGCGCATGGCGTTTTCCTTGTTTTTGGGCTGATCTCGGGTCTCGGTGTTCTCGATGAGGATTTCTTCCTTTTCGCCGGTGTAGGGGTCGGTGTACTGGTATCTGAGTCGTACGCCCGACTCCACCTTGTTGACATTCTGGCCTCCTGCGCCGCCCGAGCGGAATGTATCCCACGACAGCAGTCCGGGATCTACTTTTACCTCGATGGTGTCATCGATTAGTGGTGTGACGAATACCGATGCAAACGATGTCATGCGTTTGCCCTGGGCGTTATAGGGCGACACTCGCACCAGGCGGTGTACGCCGTTCTCGCTCTTGAGATAGCCGTATGCAAAGTCGCCTTCGACATTGATGGTGCATGACTTGATGCCGGCCTCATCGCCTTCGAGGAGGTTGGCCACGGAGGTCTTGTAGCCATGCTTCTCACACCAGCGCAGATACATTCGCATCAGCATCTGTGCCCAGTCCTGGCTCTCTGTGCCTCCGGCTCCGGAGTTGATCTTGAGTGATACTCCGAGCTTGTCTTCTTCGCGACGGAGCATGTTCTTGAGCTCGAGTTTCTCCACCAGGTCAATGGCCTTGGCGTATATCGAGTCGAGCTCGTCCTCCTCGATGAGACCTTCTTTGATGAAATCCCATCCCACGTTAAGCTCCTCAACGGCGCTCTCCACCTCGTGGTATCCGTCGAGCCAGGCCTGCAGGTCCTTGACCTTCTTCATCTGGCGGCGTGCTTCATCAGGATGCTCCCAGAAGTCGGGCACATGTGTGCGCAACTCCTCCTCTTCTACCTGTATCTTCTTGCCGTCGATGTCAAAGATACCTCCTCAGCGCCAACATGCGCTCTTGCGTCTCTTTTAATTGTTCCTGGGTAATCATAAGTTTTAGTAAATAGTATGTGTAAATAATCGGGGCAAAGGTATATAAAAAAGCCGACACTTACAATTTTTTAACTATGTAGGGGGCGGATAGCAAAAAAATGAGTAACTTTGCATAAAACTTCTGCAATCATGAACGCCAATAGTCTTGTATCAATCTCCGACCTCACCAAGGCCGAGATACTCACCCTGCTTGAGCAGGCAAGCTACTTTGAAAAGCATCCCAACCAGAGGCTGCTTGAGGGTAAGGTGGTGGCCACACTGTTTTTTGAGCCCTCGACCCGCACACGTCTCAGTTTCGAGACGGCTGTCAACCGTCTCGGCGGCCGTGTGATAGGCTTCTCTGATGCCTCGACCACGAGTTCGTCGAAAGGCGAGACTCTCCACGACACTATCAAG
Organism: uncultured Bacteroides sp.; assembly: GCA_964495725.1. Taxonomy (GTDB): domain Bacteria; phylum Bacteroidota; class Bacteroidia; order Bacteroidales; family Muribaculaceae; genus CAG-873. The sequence goes on along the minus strand of CAZBWZ010000007.1, from coordinate 21,643 downwards.
ATGGTGTCAAACTATGTCGATATCATCGTGATGCGCCACTATCTCGAGGGCGCGGCGCGGTATGCCTCTGAGGTCACCGATGTGCCGGTGGTCAATGCCGGCGACGGCGCCAACCAGCATCCGTCGCAGACGATGCTCGACCTCTATTCCATCTACAAGACACAGGGTAGGCTCGACGACCTCACAATCACTATGGTGGGAGACCTGAAATACGGACGCACGGTACACTCCTTGCTTGAGGCCATGAGCTACTTCAATCCTACATTCAACTTTGTGGCGTGCAAGGAGCTGCAGATGCCTGACGAATATAAGATATTCTGCGACGAGCATGGCATAAAGTACACCGAGACAAGCGAGTTTTCGGCTGATGTCATCAACCGCAGCGACATATTATATATGACCAGGGTGCAGCGCGAGCGCTTTACCGACATCATGGAATACGAGCGTGTCAAGGACCTCTACAACCTCAACAACAAGATGCTCGAAGGCTCACGCGACAATCTGCGCATACTGCATCCGCTGCCCCGCGTCAACGAGATATCATACGATGTAGACTCCAACCCCAAGGCCTATTATTTCGACCAGGCCCGCAACGGGCTCTATGCCCGTCAGGCCATACTGTGCCGCGCCCTCGGTATAGATCCGATGAAGGACGCCGGTGCCAAGTGACAAAAACAACCAATCTGCGGAGCCATGGCTCCGTAACTAACCCAACCGATTGACACTTATGCAAAAAAAAGAACTGGCGGTAGCCGCCCTGCGCAACGGTACAGTAATCGATCACATACCCTCGTCGGCAGTATTCAAGGCTGTGAAGATACTCGGTATCGAGAAATTGGACACAGCCGTGACCATCGGCTATAATCTTGACAGCAAGAAGATAGGACGTAAGGGCATCATCAAGGTGGCTGATGTCGAATTTGACGAGGCCACGCTCAACCGCATCGCCCTGATAGCACCCACGGCCGTGGTCAACATCATTCGCGATTTCTCGGTGGCCGAGAAGCGTCGTGTCGAGCTGCCCGCCACTATATGCGACATCGTGAAATGCGCCAATCCCAAGTGCATCACCAACAACGAGCCCATGCCCACACGCTTTCATGTGGTGTCGGAGGATCCGGTGGAGATACGCTGCCACTACTGCAACCATGTGGTGTCCGGAAAAGACGCTAAGATAAAATGAGACCCGACAAAGAGTCATGGAAGCCGGGCACCATGGTGTATCCAGTGCCTGCCGCCCTGGTGAGCTGCGGTAGCCGCCACGACAACCGCAATCTGCTGACCGTGGCCTGGACCGGCACCGTATGCACCGATCCCGCGATGCTATATATCTCGGTGCGCCCCGGGCGCTACTCATATGATATACTGAAGGAAGAAGGCGAATTCACACTTTGCCTCACCACGGCAGCCATGGCCCGCGTCACCGACTGGTGCGGAGTGCGCTCAGGCCGCGACTACGACAAGTGGAAGGAGACCGGCCTCACACCCGTGCCGGGCGAGAAGGTAGGTTGCGCCTATATCGGCGAGTCGCCCCTGTGCATAGAGTGCAGGGTCAAGGCAATCATACCTCTGGGTAGCCACGACATGTTTCTGGCCGATGTGCTCAATGTGATAGCCGACCGTCGGTATATCGACCCTGAGACCGGTCGCTTTGACCTGGCATCATCCGGTCTGATGGCATGGTGTCACGGGCATTACCGCGAGCTCGGCCCGGCGATAGGCAAATTCGGATACTCAGTGAAGAAGTCAACAGGAAAATAATTTAAACACAACATAACAATGAGAGAAGACAAGCAAATATTCGACATCATCGAACGCGAACACGAGCGTCAGAAAAAAGGTATCGAGCTCATCGCCTCAGAGAACTTCGTCAGCGACGAGGTAATGCGTGCCATGGGATCGTGTCTCACCAACAAATACGCCGAGGGCTATCCCGGCCACCGCTACTACGGCGGCTGCCAGGTGGTGGACGAGGCAGAGCAGCTGGCTATCGACCGCGTGAAGCAGATATTCGGAGCGGAATACGCCAACGTACAGCCCCACTCGGGAGCCCAGGCCAATATGGCCGTGTTCATGGCCACAATGCAGCCGGGTGACAAATTCCTCGGTCTCAACCTCTCTCACGGAGGGCACCTCTCACATGGCAGCCCTGTCAACTTCAGCGGCCTAATGTTTCACGCCCTGGAATACAACGTGGATGCCGAGACCGGCCTTGTGGATTATGAGCAGATGGAGGAAGTGGCACGCCGCGAGCGTCCTAAACTCATCATCGGCGGAGCCAGTGCTTACAGCCGTGAGTGGGATTACGCACGCATGCGCCGTCTGGCCGATGAGATAGGAGCTATCTTCATGGTAGATATGGCTCACCCTGCCGGACTCATCGCAGCCGGACTGCTTGACAATCCGCTGCGTCATGCCCATATCGTCACATCCACCACTCACAAGACACTGCGTGGCCCGCGCGGAGGTATCATCCTGCTGGGTGAGGACTTCGACAATCCATGGGGCAAGACCAATCCCAAGGGTCAGATACGCAAGATGTCGCAGCTGATCGATTCCGCAGTGTTCCCCGGTGTGCAGGGTGGCCCGCTCGAGCATGTGATCGCAGCCAAGGCCGTGGCATTCGGCGAGATACTCCAGCCGTCGTGGAAGGACTATGCGCAGCAGGTCAAGAAGAATGCCGCCGTGATGGCACAGGCTCTGATGGACAAAGGCTACAAGGTAGTGTCGGGCGGCACTGACAACCACTGCATACTCGTCGATCTGCGCACCAAATTCCCCGATCTCACCGGCAAGGTGGCGGAGAAGGCTCTGGTGGAGGCGGACATCACAGCCAACAAGAATATGGTGCCCTTTGACAGCCGTTCGCCCTTCCAGACCTCGGGCATACGTCTGGGCACACCGGCAATCACAACACGTGGAGCCAAGGAAGACCTCATGGGCGACATCGTGGAGATGATCGATACCGTGCTCGCCGCTCCTGAAGATGCCACTGTGATCAAGAGCGTGCGTGAGAAGGTCAACGGTGTTATGGCCGGATATCCGATGTTTGCGTATTGATAATATGAGTGATACGATTTCAGCAAAGACCGGCCGCAAGGTGCATGTAGTGGTGGTGGCCGCCGGTAGGGGCAGCCGTTTCGGCGGCGACCTGCCCAAGCAGTTCAGTCTGCTCGGCGACCGCCCCGTGCTGATGCATACAGTGATACGCATAGCCCGCACAATGCCGTCGGCCAATATCACCATAGTGCTGAGCGAGGCTTACGTGTCATACTGGGAGCGTATGTGCGAGATCTACGGCTTTGTGTCGCCGCGCGTCGTAGTGGGCGGTGACACACGCTGGGAATCGGTGCGCAATGCCGTGGATTCGCTCGGCGCCGCCCCCGATGACATCATCATGGTACACGACGGTGTAAGGCCGATGGTGGAGACCAAGATGATGCACCGCATCCTCGACGGCATGGCCACCTCGACGGCTGTGATACCGGTGGTGCCGCTCACTGACTCGCTGCGCGAGCTCGACGGAGACAACGGCAGCCGTGCCATAGACCGCTCGCAGCTCGTGGCTGTGCAGACGCCCCAGGCATTCCGCGCCGGGAATCTAATCGAAGCCTACCGCCTCGATTACCGCCCGGAGTTCACCGATGACGCATCAGTATACGAGGCTGCCGGATTCGGAGCCCCGCTGCTTGTCGACGGATCATCGACCAACATCAAGATAACGCGGCCCCGCGATATCGACATCGCCGCTCTCTTCATGGGCATCAGATGAACTCGCTGCGGAGCATTGACATAAAATACATCAAAGGAATAGGACCCGACCGTGCCAAGCTTCTGGAAAAGGAGCTCGGCATGCGGTCGGTTTATGATCTTGTACACCACTTCCCGTCGAGCTACTCCGACCGTACCGGCCTATATACTATCTCCAGATTTGCCGGAGATATGCCGGCTGTGCAGGTGCGCGGCCGATTCATCAACTTCAATGTGCAGGGCGAGGGTAGCCGTACGCGCCTCACGTCGCTCTTTACCGACGGCACAGGCACGATGGAGGTGACATGGTTCAAGAATATCAAACGGATAAAGGATGCCTATACGCCCGGCAAGGAATATGTGGTGTTCGGCAAACCCACCGTGTTCGGCGGACGGTGGCAGATGGTGCATCCCGAAATCGACCCCGGCGACCGTGCCGATCTGCCGCAAGGCCTGAGCGGAGTGTATCCTCTCACCGAGCGTCTGAGACAGAGCGGGGTGAGTTCGAGGATGATGCGCAATTGGGTGCTCAATGCACTTGGCAACGGCCTACGCCTCACAGAGACACTGCCGGCATCAATGATATCGCGGCTGAGACTCATGCCTATAGGCGAGGCACTCGCCAATATACATAACCCTACTGACAACAACGCCCTGCAGCGTGCGCGCCTCAGGCTCAAATTTGAAGAGCTGCTGTATATACAGACCGATATGCAGATGCGTGGGCGCCGCCGCCGATCGCAGCTCGTGGGCCACGTATTTCCGGTGATAGGTCACTGGTTCAATACCTTCTACCGTGAATGTCTGCCTTTTGACCTCACCGGCGCCCAGAAGCGTGTGATACGCGAGATACGTGCCGATGTCAACACCGGTCGTCAGATGAACAGGCTCGTGCAGGGTGACGTAGGCTCAGGCAAGACCCTCGTGGCCCTGATGGCTATGCTCATGGCCCTCGACAACGGCGGACAGGCATGTCTGATGGCTCCTACCGAGATACTTGCCGAACAGCATTATGACACAATACGCTCACTTGTCGCCCCCATAGGCATAGATGTGAGGTTGCTCAGGGGCTCCACGCCCGGCGGACAGCGCCGTGCCATCCACGAGGCCCTTGCCGACGGGAGTGCTGGAATCCTGATAGGCACACATGCTGTGCTTGAGGACGATGTGGTGTTCAGGAATCTCACTATGGCGGTGATAGACGAGCAGCACCGTTTCGGTGTGGCCCAGCGTGCCCGCCTGTGGAGCAAGAATACGATTCCGCCTCATGTGCTGGTGATGACTGCCACACCTATACCCCGCACGTTGGCCATGACCGTGTACGGTGATCTCGATGTATCGGTGATTGATGAGCTGCCACCGGGCCGCAAGCCGGTGACCACGTTGCTCCGATATGACGAGCAGCGCGAACAGCTGTATCAGTTCGTTGGCAGGCAGATCAGGGCCGGACGGCAGATCTACATAGTATATCCGCTGATAGAGGAGAATGAGAAACTGGATCTGCTGAGTCTCAACGAGGGATACGAGGCAATATGCCAGACCTTCCCCAACAGCAAGGTCGCATTCGTGCATGGCCGCATGAAGCCCGCGGAGAAGGAATACCAGATGCAGCTCTTTGCCGGTCATGAGGCCGATATACTGGTGGCTACCACCGTAATAGAAGTGGGTGTGAATGTGCCCAACGCCAGCGTGATGATAATCGAGAACGCCGAGAGATTCGGCCTCTCGCAGCTCCACCAGCTCAGGGGCAGGGTGGGGCGTGGAGCCGAGCAGAGCTATTGTGTGCTGATGAGCAAGCAGAAAATAGCTAAGGAGACACGCAAGCGGCTTGAAATAATGACCTCCACCACAGATGGATTCGTGATCGCCGAGGCAGATATGAAGATGCGCGGCCCCGGAGACATAGAGGGCACCATGCAATCAGGACTGCCATTCGAGCTGCATATCGCCAACCTCGCCACCGACGGCCAGATAATACAGATGGCACGCGATGAGGCAATGGCTCTGCTTGATGATGATCCCGAGCTGTCCAAGCCCGAGAATGTCCCGTTTCTCAACTCGCTGCGTCTGAGCGTGGCCCGTACGGCCGACTGGAGCCGTATTTCCTGACGTTTCAGCCGCCGGAATACCGGATATTTAGTGAAATATTTGGGGATTAGGGTTGTGTTTAGTATCTTTGCGTATCAAGAATCAGCCCATGAGCGAAAGCAAGAAACGCAGTGTCATACTCAGAATCGCGAAGATACTTGGCAAGACTATTCTCACACTGGTCATTGTCACAGGTATCCTGCTTTTCTGTATAGCGAAATTCATTGATTCAAAGTATCTTGCCGAGCTTGTCGAGCGCGAGGCCAACGAGCGTATCGACGGACATCTCAAGATAGGTAAGATTAAGCTCGGATTCCGTCCGGCTTATCCCGTGCTGGGCGTTGAGGTGGAAGACCTCACACTGATATCCCAAGTCTTCGAGTCACTTGATGCCTCACAGCGTGGCTCTTTACCCGATTATGCCGATTCGCTCCTTACTCTCGATTACATGTCAGGAGCTCTGGATATCAAGCGTCTGCTCATGGACAACGAGCTTGCGCTGCATGATGTGGTGTTGCGCGGCCTGGGTGCCAATCTGGTGATTGCCCATAACGGCAAAGCCAACTATCAACTGATGAAGACGCAGCCTGATACTGCCAGGTCACATAAGAAGATACCGTCGTTCAAGATTGACAGATTCGCGCTGGAGAATCCCAAGGAGATGCGTTTCTACAACGCGGCCGACTCCCTGGCGGCCTCAGTGCTGCTGCTTACCGACGTGGATGTAGACGGCTCTACACAGCCTTCTTACCGGCTGATGCTCAACGGCAGCGTGTCAGATCCGCGAGCATCGCTGATTACAAATCTGAGCAGAATAGAATTCGGTCTCAACGGCCGTGTGTACTGGACACCGGAGAGTCCGGGATTGGTGGCCGTAGATGAGATGGAGATCAGGGGTGCTTTCCTTAAGGCCGTCATCTCAGGAGAGATCGATCTTGCGGACGCGCCTATAGTAAGACGTGCGGCTGTAGATCTGGATCCTGTCGCACTCACCGACCTCATCGAAATGCTGCCCGACTCAATAAAAGACTACAACCGCCTGTATGAGCCATATTTCGCCACCGATCTCACTGTCGGCGGCAGAATAGAACTGACCGCTCCGATGAATCTCGCCACCGATACTCTGCCGTCGGCACGGATCGACCTATCGGTGCCGTCTGGGTCTATGAGTTACGGTAAAGCACGGTTTGAGGAAATTGCACTGGATGCCACCATTACCACTATGTCGGATCAGCCTGACAGCACGATGGTGGATATACGCAGGTGCGTGATCGCCGGCCCGGCCACACGATTTGAGGCTACCGCCACGCTCTCCAGGCCTGTTTCCGATCCCACATTCACCGCCGATATGCGCGGTGAGATAGATCTCGGCAATCTGCCGCCCATCGTCAGCCGACACGTGCCCGGCTATCTCTCCGGTGTGATTGGCACTGATTTGAAAACAAGCGGAAAAGCCTCGCTGCTCGACAAAGACGCCATTCACCGCCTCGTTGCCGATGGCTCGATAACGGCACGCGATATCTACTTTCTGGCGGCTGATACGTGTTCGCTGGTAGAGGTAGGTGAGGCTAAGATTGAATTTGACTCCAGGCAGATCATAGGAGACGCACCTGCGCTGAGCACGAAAATCACCGTAGACACGGCTACCGTCCTTACCGGCGGTATAGATCTTCTCTTCGGCAACCTGAGCATAGGCGCGTCGGTGGATAATACAGCAAGTACGGCAAAAATTGACGATGACCATGCGGCCCCGGTAAAAGCCGACCTGAATGTAAGGCGATTCAATATACTCACCGTTACGGATAGCGCCGGCGCACGGATACAGAATATCACCGGACCTGTAAGGCTCACCAAGCGTGAAGGCCCCATACCGGAGATACTGGCTGATATCAGGATAGGAAAGGCCTCGGCGGGTACTCTATCTGACCGCATAATTCTTAACAACACCAGGGTGAAGGCCTCTCTATATAAAATGCCGCAACCCCCCAATCCCAAGAAAACAAAGGCAAAAAAAGCTGTGGGCGACAGAGAATATAAGTATATTTCTCCGGCGGCCGTACACAGATATGTGTATAAGAAGCGTCACAACGGAAAACATATCAAGAGAGTGTATGGCGAAATTGACGCTGAGGATGAGGAGGTGCTGGTGTGGAACCTGACACGACAATTCAGGGGATTTCTCAACGAGTGGAAACTGAGCGGAAGACTCAATACATCTGACGCGGGTCTGCTGATGCCCCAGTTTCCGATACGCAATAAGATCTCAGCAATGGATATCACTTTCAACAATGATACGGTCGCTATCTCCAATATCACCATGAGGGCCGGCCGGTCGGACATTACACTGTCAGGCCGCATAACTAATGTGCGCCGCGCGCTCACCTCCGGACCTGATAACAATCTCAAGGCCAACCTGTCGCTGCTGAGCAACACCATCGATGTCAACGAACTGTCTGCAACCGTATTCACGGGAGCATCGTATATCTCGGACCGGAATCATGGTAAAGCGCAGGACATGAGGACACATGATGACAAATCGCTGGCTGATATGCTCGACGCTCTCTCAAAGAAGGGTGCCGGACATTCCTCCCCCGTGCTGATACCGGTCAATCTGCGTGCAAAGGTGAGGGTGGAGGCCAATCAGCTGCTCTATGGCGAGATGAATCTGCAGAACATGGGCTGTGACCTCCTGGTATACGACGGAGGTGTGAACCTGCACAATCTGACAGCATCCTCGGATGCGGGCACGCTATCAATGTCAGCGCTGTACTCCGCGCCGAAAATCAAGGATATGTACTTCGGTTTCGGTATGGAGCTCCGCGACTTCAATATCGCCAGATTTGTCAAGCTCGTGCCGGCTATCGACTCTATCACACCTATGCTCCACGACTTCTCGGGCATGATAGGCGCTGAGCTTGCTGCAACCTGCAGGATTGACAAGGGGATGAACATCGACCTGCCGTCGCTCGACGCAGCCATCAGGATCAAGGGTGACAGTCTGGCCTTCATAGATCCCGAGAAATACCGTAAGCTGGGTAAGTGGCTTGGATTCAAGAATAAGGCTGACAATACCATACACAGCCTGAACGTGGAGATGACAGTGGCCGACGGTTTATTGCGTGTGTATCCCTTTACATTCGATATAGACCGGTACCGTCTGGGTGTATATGGCTCCAACGATATGACCATGAATTTTGATTACCATCTCTCTGTGCTTAAATCTCCTTTGCCGTTTAAGTTCGGCATCACGATAAAGGGAAATCCCAAGAAATATAAGGTGAGGTTCGGTGGTGCGAAATTCAATGACTATACAGCCGTCGAGAGCGTGAATATGGTCAATGAAGCCAGAATCAACCTTGTGGATCAGATACAGAACGTATTCGAGAGGGGAGTGCGCAACTCCCGCTTCGCCAAACTGAAAGTAGCCTACCCGGCGGGATTCTCAGACGATGAGCCGGCTCTGAGCGAAGCCGACTCACTGCGTCTGATACAGGAGGGCATCATCGATTCACCGGCTGAGGTCAAGACTCCGCAGCCTGCGCCGGAGCAAGAGAAAAAAACTGAGAAGAAGAAGCATAAGCGATTCCTCTTTTTCTGACCAAGGCAGCATCTATCATACAGTAACAGTCGCAAATAAAAGACAATCAAAATAATGGATACCGATTACAACCGAATTATACAGGAGCGGGCCGATCATGTGTTCGATGTCATGGCAGGGCGCGTGTCGGCTGAGGATATGGCACGTATCCGTGCCGCCTTTGAGCTGGCCAACAAGGCTCATGCCAATCAGAAACGTAAGACAGGCGAGCCGTATATACTGCATCCGATCGCCGTTGCTAATATCGCCGCCGAGGAGCTGATGCTCGATGCTAATCCTGTAATAGCGTGTTTCCTGCATGATGTGGTAGAGGACACAGATTACACGATAGAGGATATCCGCGAGCTCTTCGGTGACGATGTGGCTTTCCTGGTGCGTGTGGTGACCAAGAAGCCCACACATGACTACAAGCTGTCCAAGCAGCTCGACAACTACCGCCAGCTGCTCAACTCCATGCAGTATGATATCCGTGCCATACTCGTGAAACTCGCCGACCGCCTCCATAATATGCGCACTCTCGCCTCAATGAAGCCTGAGAAGCAGATGAAGATTGCCGGAGAGACCGACTATTTCTATGCGCCGCTGGCCAACCGTCTCGGACTCTATAATATCAAGACTGAGCTGGAGAACCTGTCGTTCCGCTACCGGTGCCCGGAGGAATATGACGAGATATCGCGTCTGATAGACCGGCACGTGGAGGCCAACAGAGAGAATCTGGAGACATTCCGCCGGCAGATAGCGGAGACTCTCGCCGCAGCGGGAATAAAGGCGAGGGTCAATGTCGACTACAGGCGTCCGTATAATCTGTGGCGCAAGATGAAAAAGTATGATGATGACTTCAATCACCTGAAATACCGACACTTTCTGGAGGTGGTGTTTGATGAGACACCGACCGATCTGTCTGAGAAAGAGATGGCCATGAAGGTATACTGCATCCTCACCGACAGATTCAAGGAGAAGCATTGCAGCATGAGCAACTATATCGATTCGCCAAAGGAGAACGGCTATCAGAGCATACATGTCAAGCTGCTGCCCGACTTCGGCAGGTGGCAGGAGGTGCATATCAGCAGTGAGGCGATGATACGCCGCTCGCAGATAGGATGTGTGGCCGAGCGCAACGAGAGCAATATACAGATGTGGATCGAGAAATTCCGCAAGGTGTTGCATGATACGTTCAGCGCCTCTGGCCGCGATGACCATTATATGGAGGATATCATCACCGCCTTTTATAACGATGATATACAGGTGTTCACGCCTAAGGGCAAGAAGATTATCCTGCCACAGAACGCCACTGTGATAGATTTTGCCTACGAGGTGCATACATATCTGGGCGAACATGCCAAATATGCCCGGATCAACAGCCGTCTTGAGCCTATCGACAGGACACTGCGCCGGGGTGATGTGGTGGAGATCTTCACTGATAAGGACTGTCATCCGGAGGCCGACTGGCAGAATTTCGCCCATACCTTCAAGGCCCGCAGGGAGATACGCCGCTATCTGGAGTCTGTGCCTGCGACCGACTACTGCCGTTGCGAGGTATGTAACCCGATACCCGGCGAGGAGGTGATAGGTATACGCAATCATCCGGTACACGGCGTGATCGACGTACACAAACGCGATTGTCCCCTGGCCATCAGTATGGCATCGTCATACGGCGATGATGTGGTGCCGTTCGATTTCAAAGCCGATGAGACCCTGTATCGTGTGACATTGAGGGTAAGGGCCGTGGACCGCAGTCATCTGTTTGTTGACCTTGTGGACTGTATCACCAACACTTTTCATCTTTCGATGGAGACGTTCAACACCAGCACCGACCGCAACATAGTGGTGTGCCGTATCCGCTTCGGCGTACACTCTTACTCCGAGCTCAGGACCATCATCAACCATATTTCCTCCATAGACGGAGTGGATGAAGTGCGCCGTATAGATGAAAATGACGGACGAGGTGTGTTGATATGATTGAGGCGTCTGAGATTGAAGATGCAGAGGAGGGGGGATGTTCTGCCCACAGCATAAAAATAGCCGGCACCATCATGATGATGCCGGCTGTAGTATGCCGATGGGTATGGTTATTGATTATGATTCCTTCTTATTGTTTTTCTTATCTTTATCGCGGGATGACATGTGCTTTTTGCCATGTTTGTTGTGAGCCTGCTTGTGCATTTTAGGCCCTTTCTGATTCATTGTGAAGCTATTCTCAAGGAAAGTGACATACTGCTCGGGAGTGAGTATCTCCTTTATTCCGGCCAGATATGCACGTTGCTTGGCATCTCTCTCGGCCATTTTCTGTTGCCTCTGCGCGGCAGAGAGCTTCTCTTTATCCTTCTTTTCACTCTGCTTCTTTTCGCCCTGCTTCTTGGCATCGCGGTTGGGCTTATTCTTTTCTTTCAGCTCCTGAAGTCTGGTCTTCTGATTATCGGTGAGTGAAATACCGGCGAAGAGTCTGTTCTCGCGATCCTGACGGCGCTGCTCCATATCCTTCTTGCGGTCCGCGCCGTCTTTCTTGCGGTCAGCCTTTGCGGCTTTATCCTTCTTTCCGGGAGTATCCTGTTGCTCGGTGGTCTGGCCGTTGGCCTTTGTGTCGGATGAGTTGGTGGCAGCGAATGATGTGATGGATAATGCAAGGATAGCGATGCTTAAAAATATCTTTTTCATAATGTGTCTGTCATTTTTTTGGAGAGAATGTCGCGCGCTTTTCATTCTCGGTGTTAATATTCCGTTTCATTGTTTGTACGCTTATTTGACGGCCTTGATTTCGTATGGTTTAAGCATTAGTATTGTTTTAACTTCCATTAAATCAAATGTTAATAAAGGTAGTCACCATTTTGTCTTGCAGAATCGCAAGTATTTTGGTAATTTTGTAGCATTCACATAATAATGTATGTCATGAAAAAGATTTTGATACTCTCACTGATGGTGATCGCATCTGTATTTGCATCTCAGGCCGCAGTCATGGCCGATACTCTGTATCTTCAAGGGTCTATGGGGCAACTGTTTACAATTATTGACAAACCCGACGATACGGCAAAAAAACTGCCTTTGGTGATAATTTGTCACGGCTTCACAAGCAATTGTCAGGAGTCGCTCATGGCCACTCTGTCAGAGAGCATCGTGTCGCAGGGGATGGCTACACTGAGATTTGATTTCAACGGACATGGAAAGAGCGAAGGCGAATTCAAGGACATGACAGTGCTCAATGAGATAGATGATCTCAAGAGTGTGATAGATTGGGCCCGCAGACAATCGTGGGTCAAGGAGATTGCTCTCGTGGGTCACTCTCAGGGTGGTGTCGTGGTGAGCATGACGAGCGGCGAACTCGGCCACCGGATCGTAAAGGCTGAGGTGATACTTGCCGCCGCCGCTGTGTTGCGTGACGATGCTCTACGCGGAAATACCATGGGCGCGATGTACAATCCCTGGAATATGCAGCAAGACTACGTGGAGCTGCCTCATCGGCCTGGAGCCGAGACCTTGCAATTAGGAAAGGCTTATATTCAGAGTGCCATGCATCTGCCTATTTACGAGACGGCTGAAAACTACAGCGGACCGGCCCTTATAATCCAGGGAACGCACGATCAGGTCGTGCCCTATACCTACGCCGAGCGTTTTCATGAGAAGATAAAGAATAGCCAGCTCCGCCTGATTCCCGACGAAAACCACGGCTTCTCCCTCACCACCAAGGACACCTCGCTCCTTGTCGCCGACTGGCTTCACAGGGTCCTCCTATAATAATCCCCTTTGTATTATATACTCAAGTTATAATCAGTGGAATCACTCGTTTAATAATCCAAATGAATAGAGATTGGTCTGATTTAAATAAGACTGTAAAACTTTGCCTTAAGAGTGAAGAAACATACCTTGACGCTTTTGTTGCTTTGTATGAATTGAGAAAGCAGTTGATGGTCAGCATGATGTCTCTTTATAATGAGTTTGATAGGGAGAGCTTCAATTCTATGCCTTACATGAACAGCAGTGGTTATCATAATAAGACCATGGCTTACTCAATATGGCATATCTTCCGTATTGAAGATATCGTGGTGCATACTCTGATAAATTGCGACGAGCAGATATTCTTCAAAGATAATTATAACAAACGTATTCACTCTCCAATAGTGACCACTGGAAATGAATTGACAAGACAAGAGATTGCTGATTTCTCCAAGCATCTTGATATCGAACAGTTATTTTTATATTCCATTGACGTAAAGGAGAGCACAGAGAAAATCATAGCATCTCTTAAATATGACGATCTGAAAAGAAGGGCTTCCCGGGATAGCATGGAATCGCTAAAATCTATGAAGGTGGTAAGTGACTCTACATCTGCAAAATGGCTTATAGATTATTGGTATAGTAAAGATATACGAGGGCTTATCTGTATGCCACTATCAAGACATTGGATAATGCATACTGAAGCAGCTCTCCGCATAGCCGCTGGAATTTGCAGAGAACGCATTCGCAAGTAAGATTGAAGTTAATTATTGTGATTTATATTGACGGGTATAACAAGCAGAGGCCCTTGAAATAAATCGGAGCCTATAAACCAATGGTTTATAGGCTCCGATTTTGTCGGGGTGAGAAGACTCGAACTTCCGACCTCCACGTCCCGAACGTGGCGCGCTAGCCAACTGTGCTACACCCCGATTGACTAATTCGATTGCAAAGGTAAGCATTATTTTCGATTGAGAAAAATTTTTTTTGTATTTTTGCAAAAAAAATTGATTATGTCACGTGAAGAAGAGAAATCACTTACCTTGCTGGGTAACCAGCGGGTGAAGTATCCTACTGATTATGAGCCGGAACTGCTTGAGACGTTTGAAAACAAGCATCCTGAGAATGAGTATCTTGTGACTCTCAATTGCCCGGAGTTTACGACGCTGTGTCCGATCACGTCTCAGCCTGACTTCGGCAAGATCATCATCCGGTATATTCCGCGTACCCGGATGGTGGAGAGCAAGAGTCTGAAACTGTATCTGTTTAGTTTCCGCAATCATGGCGATTTTCATGAGGATGTGGTGAACGTAATTATGAAGGATCTGGTGGCGCTGATGGATCCGCGCTATATCGAGGTGAAGGGTGAATTTATGCCGCGTGGAGGCATCTCGATCTATCCGTTTGCCAATTATGGTGATTCTGATCATCAGGATATGGTGCGCGAGCGTCTGATGGCCCAGATGTGATAATATAGTGTTTAATCATGGTTATGGTTTTGGCAGTAGGATAATCTTCCACACTCTCAGGATCATGACCTCAAATATCAAAATATGGAGAAGGATGCATTGATGGTGTTGTCGGGAGGTATGGATTCTGTGACCATGCTTTATGAGTATGCCTCTACGATAGATCTTGCCGTCACTTTTTTTTACGGATCAAATCACAACGCACGTGAGATAGAGTGTGCGCGTTATCATTGTGGGGAGCTCGGTATCGAGCTGGTGGAGATCGACCTGTCGTTTATCGGGGAGTATTTCTTCAGTTCGCTGCTTGAGGGAGCCGATGCGGTGCCGGAGGGAGCTTATGATTTCGACAGCATGAAGTCTACGGTGGTGCCGTTCAGAAACGGCATCATGCTTGCTGCGGCCGCCGGTCTGGCCGAGAGCCGCGGACTACACGCCGTCATGATCGCCAATCACGCTGGTGACCATGCGTTGTATCCCGATTGTCGCGACAGCTTCATCAAGGCCATGGGCAATGCCATAGCCGAGGGTACCTACGACCATATAGAGCTGCGCGCCCCTTACACCATGCTTGACAAGGCCGAGATAGCCGCCCACGGCAAGAGCCTCGGTGTGGATTACGGGAAGACATATTCGTGCTATAAGGGAGGAGAGAAGCATTGCGGTCGCTGCGGCACGTGCATAGAGAGGCGCGAGGCACTGAGCGCCGCCGGCATCGACGACCCTACGGAGTATGAGGAGTGAGCCGGTTTATACCGCTATAAATATAAAGAATACGAGCCCGGAGCGTCTGCTCCGGGCTCGTTGTGTATAGGGTAGGGTGATGTTATCTGATAACTTTGGTGGCTTTGCCGCCGGCTACGCGGATATAGATACCGCCCTGTGCGGGTTCGCTCACCTCGATGCCGTTGATGTTGTAGTAGCGGGCGTCGGTGTCATCGTTTGCAATGGCGTTGATGCCGGTTACTTTCTGGATGTCGATGGGGTAAACCTGTACCTGATCGTTGTATACCGCTACGAAGCCTGTGACATTGTATGTGCCGGCCTCGCATGAGTCAAGACCGAAGCGCTGGTAGAATGTCACCTCGAAGTCGCCCATCTTACCTGTGTATGTGCGGGCAGCGCCGGCTGCATCGGGTGTGGGTGTGGCTGTCTCAAACACTACATCCTTGAGGGTGATGTATGCGTGCTGATTGTAACCTGCAACGATGTAGGGTGCATCTTCAGCTTCAACAAGAATGGGTGAAGGTACGTTGCCGGCAGTACCGGTAGTGGCGAGTACGGCATCATCGGGCACGAGCTCTACGAGACCGTTGTAGATCGATACCTGGCCTTTCCAGCCCTTTGCGATCACGTCTCCGCTTGTGAGGCCGAGATCCTTCTTGTAAATAAGGGCGTTGCTGATGCCGTCGGTTACGTATACGTATGCGCCGTTAGCATAAACTACAGTAAGGTCGATACCCATCTCGAAGGCTTCCTTGTCGGGGATATCGCTGATGATGCTGAGGCTCTCGATCACAGGAAGTTCGGGCTCGATATTGCCGGCTGTCTCGATCGCGATGGGATATACCTGTACCTGATCGTTGTATACAGCTATGAAACCGGTGACATCGTATGTGCCGGCCTCGTATGATTCAAGACCGAAGCGCTGGAAGAATGTAACCTCGAAATCGCCCATCTTGCCGGTGTAGGTACGGTCGGCAGTTGCTGTGACGTCAGCGGCGGGAGTGGCAGCGTCAAATACCACATCCTTGAGTGTCACGTAAGCGCTCTGGTTGTAAGCGGCAATCATCATGGGAGCGTCTTCGGCCTCGACAGGCAGGGGAGAGGGGAGCTGGGCTGTCGCACCTGTTGTGGCGAGAGTGGCGTCGTTGGGCACGAGTTCAAGGAGGTTGTTGTAGATTGATACCTTACCCTTCCAGCCCTTGGCGATGACGTTTCTGGCCTCAAGACCGAGACCGGTCTTGTAGATAAGGCCGTAGCTCAAACCATCGTATACGTAAACATAAGCGCCGTTGGCATACACTACAGAGAGATCGATACCCATCTCGAAGGCTTCTTTGTTGGGGAAGTCGGTGAGCACCAATAGATTCTCGATCACGGGCAGCTCGGGCTCGGGCTCAGTGCTCACTGCATCTGCCACATAGCGGTAGAGTACGGGCTTGAGACCGCGTACATCGGCGTAGCAGCCGTAAGATCCGTATGTAGTGTCATACTGGATGGTCTTTGACATAGCTACGTTGGTGATGTCGAATGTGCCGTCAGCGTTAACGGTGACAGCCCATTGCGCACCCTCGGCAGGCTTCTCGGCTGATACATTGAAGCTGTTGTAGGTACCTGTCTGGTATACGTAACGCCCCTGTGAGTCGATGATGTTGTAGTATTCGCCGTCGGTCTGGAATGTGAACTGATTGGCCTTGAGGGCTACGATGGCACCATCGGTTACGGTAGCGTCCTCAACCTGCAGGTAGCCGTATGCACCTGCGAGGGGTACGGCGATCTTGTCGCTTGAATAGATGAGGTAATCGCCTGCGGTGATGGCAGACGCAGCCTCATACTTGCCGTACTGAGCCTGAGGCTCGGGAGTCTCGCCGCCGGCCTCACCGTAGGTGACGGTGATTTTGTTGCAGTAGGTGTTGCCGCTTGTGTTGGTGGCGTTGAGTGTGACAGATGTGGCGTTGCCGCTCCATACACCGCCAGCGAAGCCGTCACCTGCGAGCTTGATATTGTCGGGGGTGAACTCGATCTTGTTGATTGCAGCGTCACCGGCTGTAACAGTAAGGCCCGACTGCTTATAGAATCGGAGCTGGTTGCCGTTGGAGTTGGCCCACCAGCGGGTGTTGCCGTGGAGCGTGATGGTGACAGCACCCTGTGTGAGCTGTGTGCCGTCGGCGTTGTACTCCTGAGCTGAGCCACTGAGCAGGGTCATGCCGTAGCCGTTGTCACCTGAGACGTCAAATGTGACAGTCTCGGCCGAAGCCATCATGGCCGCAGAGGCCACACAGGCTAATGAGAGTAAAAATTTTTTCATAAAAATATGATTTATTTGGAGTTTGGGTATATAGCGGGATTATTTACCTGACGTATCTGATCAAGAATATCTCGGTAGGGAAGTGGTCGCTGTAACCGTTGAGGAAGGAGCCGCCTGAATATGTGCGCAGGGGATATCCCATGCGGTTGCCCTCGGTGTCCTTAAGGAAATCCTTGTTGAGCACGTCGGCGCGGTAGAAGTGCCAGTTGGTATCGTCTGATACATTCACGAGATTGCCTGAGATGATGATCTGGTCGAAGAGATTCCATTGGCTGCGGTAGGCGAGTGTGCCGATGCCGTCATCCAGTTTTTTCCACCAGGGATTGTAGAATTCGTGGTCGGTGACACCCTTGGATTCGCGCTTGCCCCCCAATGCGACGGCTACGGATTTGTCCATGGGGTCGTCGTTGAGGTCACCCATCACGATTACTCCGATATTCGGGTCAACCTGCCAGAGCGAGTCGGCGATCTGCTTTGAGAGCTCTGCGGCTGCTACACGGTTGGGCTCGGATTTCTCCTGGCCTCCCAGACGCGACGGCCAGTGGTTGACGATGATGGCTACTTTCTGACCGAGCAGAGAGCCTACCACGCACATCTGGTCGCGGGTGCGGTAGCTGATGGTGGTGAGTCGATGGTTGGTGACATTCTCCACCTTGAAATACTTGGGATTGTATAGACAGCCTACATCCACACCACGGGCATCGGGCGAGTCATGGTGTACGATCTGCAGATTCCATTTAGCTATCTGCGGGTCGGCCACGAGGTCTTCGAGCACCGAGCGGTTCTCGATTTCAGAGACACCGATGATGGCAGGACCCAGCGGAGTGGTGGGCGTGGTCATCTGGGATATGGCGTAGGCCATGTTGTGTATTTTGCTCCGGTATTTACGTCCGTCCCACTGTTTCTGTCCGTCAGGAGTGAACTCCAGATCGCGTTTCTCAGGATTGTTAGGAATCGTGTCAAATAGATTTTCGAGATTATAGAAGGCTATGCCTGCCACCATTGTCTTGCGGTTTTGTGAGAGAGAAGGCAAAAGCATCAAAGCCACTGACAAAAAAAGAATGACGCGTTTCATGATTAATTGGCTAATGAGTGATGGGCAAAGGTAGTAAAAAAAAGTGAGAGACGAACAAGCGAATCGATGATGGGATAAAAAATTTTTTATAAAGTATGTTATTTTTTTTAATTGTGACATCAAAAAAAATCTATAAATTTGAGACGTAAAACATGATGATCAGCAGCCGATGATGATCGGTGACTACTGTGTGGTATAATATCAACTTACAAATCAAGATAATATGAAATTAAAACTGTTACCGTTACTGGTGCTTACAGCCACAGTGCCCGTGGCGGCCCGGCAGGTCTCATTGCGGGGAGTGGTGGTGGATGCCGCTACCGGACGCCCGCTCAGCGGCGCCGTTGTCTCTGTCAGGCAGCAAGGTGTGAGCGGCTCTACAGGTAAGGCCGGAGATTTTTTGATCAAGGGCTTGCGTGACGGAGCCGACTATGTGATTGTCTCATGCGATGGTTACGAACCATACGGAGTAGATCTGAGCGTGGACGGCAGTGATAATGTCACCGTGGGCGAGGTGAGGCTTGTAAAGACCGATGCCATGAAGAGCGAATTTGACGAGGCGCTGGCCGACCTGATCTTTGACGAGTCGGTGCTCGAAGACGAGGAAGGCGCTTCACAGAGCATCGCTGCCCTCACCGGGGCCAATGACAATGTCTACTACAGCACGGCCAGCTACAACTTCGGCCCGATGTATTTCAGATACAGAGGTCTCGACAGCCAGTATCAGTCAGTGTATATCAACGGTGTGAAGATGAACGACCTGCTGCGGGGACGTTTCAACTTCTCATCCTTGCTCGGCATGACCAGCCGCGCTTTCCGCAACAAGACCACCACGGTGGGTCTCGACGCATCGGCCTACGGATTCGGTGACATCGGCGGCAGTGTCAACTATAATACGGTGACGGAGACATACGCCCCCGGATTCAACGGCAGCGTGGCCTATACCAACTCCAACTACATGGCCCGTGCGATGGCCACATATTCGACAGGCCTCAACAGCAAGGGATGGGCCTTTACGGTATCGGCGATCGGCAGATACGCCAAGGAGGGAGTGGTAGACGGCACATTCTACAACTCCGGAGGTCTCTTCCTGTCGGTAGAGAAACGACTGAATGCCCGACATTCGCTCACACTCACGGCATTCGGCGGCCCGACACAGAAGGCCTCCGGCTCGGCTACTTACAAGGAGGCTTACGAACTGGCCGGTGACAATCTCTATAATCCCAACTGGGGATATTACCAGGGTAAGAAACGCGCATCGCGTATCACCGAGTCGTTTGACCCCACGGCTATGCTGACATGGCTATACAAGAAGGATAACACGATGCTCAATACATCGGCCGCAGTGCGATGGGTCAACTATACGAGCGCTGCCCTGCAGTATTACAAGGCCAACGATCCCAATCCTACCTATTACCGCTATCTGCCGTCATATTACGAGAGCAATCCCGAACTTTACGAGCTCTATAAATACGAGTGGGAGAATAATGTGGACTTCCGTCAGGTAAAGTGGGACGATCTGTAC
Source organism: uncultured Bacteroides sp. (assembly GCA_964495725.1). GTDB lineage: Bacteria > Bacteroidota > Bacteroidia > Bacteroidales > Muribaculaceae > CAG-873. Next base: position 1,402 of record CAZBWZ010000007.1, on the reverse strand, counting down.
TATATCAATGCTCTCAACAACGAGCAGAACAAGACCCTCGACGAGGCCCATAAGAAAGGATCATCGTACATACAGGAGAATCGTGTGAGCAATCAGTTTAACATTATGCTCAACTCCGTGCTCAACCAGCGGCTCACTCCCTATATGACATTGCAGGCCGGCATAGGTCTCAATTATACCAACGGGTCATTCTACAAGACAGTGCGCGACCTGATGGGCGGTGAGTTCTGGCTCGATGTCGATCCGTTCAGCGACCGGGATATTACACTCAAGCCCGACAACCTGCAGAACGATCTCGACAACCCCAACAGGCGTGTCACCGAGGGCGACCGTTTCGGTTATGACTACAATATGCTGGCCCTCCACGCCGAAGGCTGGTTGCAGAATATCATCAATCTGGCACAGTGGGATATCAACTACGGCCTGAAAGTGGGCTACACACAATTCCGCCGCGAAGGCCACATGCGCAACGGACGCGCGCCTTACAACTCACTCGGCAAGGGTGACACACACCGGTTTGACGAGGGATCGATCAAGGCCGGAGCCACATACAAGATCAACGGCCGAAACTATGTGCAGGCTCATGCCGAGTATGGCTCACGAGCCCCGCTTGTCGACCAGATATATGTGTCGCCCCGCATCGAGGATTATGTGGCCCCGGGTGTGAAGAGCGAGCGGGTATTCTCTGCCGACCTCGGATACATCTGGAACTACCGCCGCTTCCGCGGCTCTGTCACAGCCTATGTCAATCAGATTGATGATGCCACGGAGCGCTTCGGATTCTACGACGAGCAGTATCAGACCTACACCAACTTCGTGCTCTCTGGCGTAAAACGTGTCAACAAGGGTATCGAGCTGGGTATGGAGTATAAAATCACACCCTCGGTCACCGCATCGTTTGCCGGCACATACGCCAGATACCAGTATAAGAACAATCCCATGGGCACACGCTCATTTGAGAACGGTCTCTATGCCGATACCACCAATGTGGTCTATCTAAAGAATTTCTATGCGGGCTCAGTACCCCAGACCGTGTTCAACATCGGTCTTGACTGGGCGGCTCCCAAGCAGTGGTTCTTCGGCATCAACGGTACATGGCAGGGAGACGCTTACGTCAATCTCTCGCCGGCCTACCATGAGGCTCTGCCCGAGCTGTGGAAGCTTTATCCCGATGAAGCGAGCCTGAGCGCCAAGATACGTGAGCTCGCGAGCCAGGAGAAGCTCAAAGACGCCTTCTCTCTCAATATCTCGATAGGCAAGCTCATATATATCAACCGCAAGGTGTCGCTAAATATCAATCTGAACGTGAATAATGTGCTCAACAACCGTGATGTAGTGACGTACGCATATCAGCAGGGACGTCTCGATACCAGCAACTATATCCGCGACAAATATCCCAACC
>CAZBWZ010000006.1:0-40280 GCA_964495725.1 uncultured Bacteroides sp. | reverse complement strand
CCTCGTGGCGCATGCCGCTTAGCCTATATTGTTATTTTTAACGGACTATTGTTGTTTATTACGAATGAATTATGTATATTTGCTAAAACTAACCAAAACTGATACCGATGCTATATTACAGCACTAACCATCTTTCGCCGAAGGTTAACCTAAAACAGGCGATCATGCACACCGAAGCTGCTGATGGAGGTCTGTATATGCCTGAAAAACTACCTTCGCTCCCACGAGCGTTCATTAACAACTTTCATGGCATGTCGCCTTCTGACCTGTCATACGTAGTGATGAGTACCCTGATCGATAATGAGATTCCGGGCGCACGCCTCAAGCAGATGTGCGACGCGTGTGCTTTCAAAATGCCCGTCTACGAGATCGAACCGGGAATCTACGTCATGGAGCTCTTTCACGGACCCACTCTCAGTGTAAAGGATTACAGTGCCCGAATGCTCGCACTCTTGATTCAGCAGCTCCACTGCGGTGAAAATTCGCGGATCAACGTCCTGATACCTACTACCGGCAACTCTGGCAACGCCATCGCAAATGTATTCCATAACATGCCGGACGTGAATGTGATCACATTATGCCCGCGCAGTGTCCATCGATCGCACTTCGCACAGTTATACTCTTACGGTGACAATATTCATGCCATTGAGGTGAACGGACATCTCGAACACTGCTCAATGCTTGCACAGATGGCCTTTCATGACGACAGCCTTAGCGATCTGCACCTGACATCAGCCAACTCACTCAATATCGGTTGTGTTCTGCCATACATCTCGATTTTCTTCTCAGCTGTCGCTCAACTCTCCAACTATGAGACAGCTCTCGACAATGTCTACCTGTCGATTCCCACCGGCAGCTGCGGCAACCTTCTCGGAGCCTACATGGCAAAAAAAATGGGATTGCCGATCGCCGGCATCATAGCCGGGTGCAACGAGGGATCAGGACTGCCTAAATACCTTGAGCGTGGCATGGAATGCACTCACGAGGCCCCGGCCCATCACCTCGCCCAGACCCTCAACACCACCCGTTCGGCCAATTTCCCGCGCATTCTTGAGTTGGCCGAAGGCAATCTCAATGCCCTGCGAAGCGAAATGATAGCCCAGGCATGCACTGATACGGAAATTGCCGATGCCATCAACAGTGTCTACACTCGTACGGGCTATCTCCTTGATCCGGCGAGCGCTGTGGGATATATTTCTCTTAAGCACAACATGCCCTCCGGTGCCAAAGGCATATTCTTCGCCACACAGCACCCTTCAAGGTCATGCGATATACTCGAAAAAATCAATTACGGCAAGCTAAAGCTGCCACCTCGCATCAAACGCAACTATTGCGTGCGCCCCGAGGCCACTATTCCGCCGACATATGCTGCATTGCGCAAATATATCAAATCATCGGCCGCCCTATCCGGACTCATGCAGCACAGAGGGTAGTGACAGGCTGAATAAACATTTACGAAATGCAGACGTTATAGTGTAAGAAAACTATTAATAATAACTAAATCTTTAAATCATGTTGACAAACAAGCGTCAGATTAAAAAATACATCGACCGTGTCGGTGCGGATATTGCCGAGATTCTCCTTCCCGCAGCCGTTTATACCCATAAGATAACTGATGAGAAAGCACGTGAGATTCTTCTCAAGGTCGCTCAGCTCGGTTCTGAGGCCAAATGCCGCCTGGCAATTGCCTTTGACCGCAGCCCCGAGTCATTTGATTCTATGCGTGCCTACCATGCTGCCCGCAGCGCCTACTATCGTCAGGCTTATAAGCAGGCGATAAAGGAATTCGAGGATGGTGTATCCGGACTGATAGCCCCTATCAACGAGGCATCTAAGAAATAATCCGTCTTAACCCACTGAATATGCGTCTGAGTGCTAAGTTGCTTAAGTGGATGGGCTGGCATATTGATATCACAGCGCCCGACCTTGACAAATGTATTATCTGTGTTGCCCCACACACCAGCAACTGGGACTTCATTCTCGGTCTGCTTGCCTACGATTCTGTAGGCAGGCACGCCGGTTTTTTGATGAAAGACACATGGTTTTTCTTCCCGCTCGGCTATCTTTTCAAAGCCATCGGCGGTATTCCTGTGCCCAGGCGCAAGAAGGGTCGCTCTGTAGTGGAGGTTGTGGTGGAGAAATTCAATTCGTCGAAAAGACTGCAGATAGCGATTACACCAGAAGGTACCCGCTCACGCACATCAAAATGGCACACCGGCTTTCTCCGCATCTCTCTACAGGCTCATGTGCCTTGTCTGCTCGGGGTACTTGACTTTGCAACAAAGACCATTACAATCAACAAGGTATTCCACCCCACAGACGATATAGATGCCGATATGGCATATATCAAGCGATTCTACAGCCCGTACAAGGGAAAGTATCCCAACAAGTTCACCACCAGCGAAGAATGATCTCACACCACTTCACAGTCGCCGCAATTCCTCTCGATACTGTCGAGGCTGATCCGGCGCAAAATATTGCAAACCTCAAGCTCTATCTGCCCTTACTCCCGGATTACACTGATCTAATAGTCCTTCCCGAACTTTTCAGCACAGGATATATCGATAATCACGAGCTGGCTGAGAAATACGCAGAGACCGACAATGATTATACAATGCGTGAAATGACCGCTGTCGCCCGGATGTATAATGTAGCAGTGTGCGGCAGTTTTCTTGCACGGTGCGGTGAGGATCTGTTCAACCGGGTATTCTTTATCGAGCCCGACGGGGAGACTGTATTCTATGACAAACGACACTTGTTCTGCATAAGCGAAGAAGCCAAAATCGTACAAGCCGGTCAATCGTTGCCTCCCGTGGTGAGGTACAGGGGCTTCAACATCACATTTGCTATTTGCTATGACATTCGGTTTCCGGCATGGATCAGGGCTTCCGCATCTAAAAGCGACATTTTGGTAATTCCAGCCAATTGGCCGGCCAAAAGGGCTTTTGCATGGGAGACCCTGCTGAGGGCACGTGCTATCGAAAACCAGATATATGTAGTGGGCTGTAACCGCTCGGGCGAGACAGCCTATGGCGTTTATGACAACCTGTCATATATAATCGACTATATGGGCAAGACAATCGGTGAGGGGTATTCTGCCACCGGTGGAAAATCGACCGGGAGTGCCCTTGAAGGCGATGCTCCAATCGTTGCGACATTCTCTAAGCCGGATCTACGTCACTTCCGCGAGCACTTCCCCGCATGGCGTGACTCCGACTCATTTGTCATATCGGATTTATAATTTCTGATTGAAGTCGTATTGATCGATGCCTGTTTAATCTGTTGCGTTATCAGCAAGCGGATAGTGATTGGAGCAAAGCCTCGATCTGCAACAATAGCGAATGTTGCCCGTCATTTACGATCACGGATACATTATCATTGATGATTTCAGTCTCGTATCGCTGTGCATCGATACGTCTGATCACCGCCTCCGGATCTATGCAATTACGGTTGCATACGCGGTCGATACGTATCTCGTCAGGAGCCTCGACGATCCATACATGATCCGCTATCTCATACAGACCGGCCGATCTTGGTATCGCGGTCTCCACAAAAAGCAGTTTCTCATTATCATGACGGTGTGTCCAAGAGGATATGTCATTTCTTACGGCACCGTGTACAATCTCATTCAGTATAGACAGCTTTTCCTTATCAGAGAACACTACCTCGGCGATATGACGGCGGTCGAGGCTAAGGTCTCCAAGCAACGCCTGAGCACTCACTCTCCCGGCTATCTCGCGTTTTATCGCTATATCACCGTCCATAATCGCTTTGGCACGGCTATCACAATCATACACACTGTAGCCCATACATTCCAGCACACGGCTCACCGTAGACTTACCGCTGCCTATACCACCGGCGATCAATACTATATACGCCATATCACTACTATTACCTATTCACACTCTCTATGATATATCCCACACTGTCGGGAGTGAGGAAGACATCTACGAAATCTTTAGGAGCCTGGGTGAGCTTAATAGCGATCTTTCCGTTATTCCCACTTGTCACCAGACTGTTATAGTCGGCCTCAATGGTAAATTTCGGGTCACTGTCAGCGCTCTTGTATATGCTCATCGGCACCATATAATATACCTCTACCTGACGTGGCGAGAGCACAAGATTATACCCGGCAGGTACATTGACGGGCTTGATCTCTATTTCGCGTGATTTGGACACCAGCGGCTCCACATCGATATACACATTCACGCTATCGGGCACGCATCTTGAATCCGGAGGAGTCAGCAACGCTACTTTCAGAGTCTGGGACGACGTGACATCGTTGAGCACTATCGGCTCAGTAATGATAGACCGCATCCAGCCCGTCTTCTTATCCAATGAATATAGACGCACCGAGTCGGTGAGAGACCTCACCTTACCGATTATCGCGAACTGCGGGCCGGGCACCACATGGGCATCTACCTTGACAGGAAGCATCACACCTTTATCACGGGTGAAGAGAATAGCCATGGAATCAGGATTAACACCCATTATCTGGGCTCCCCCTCCAATTTTCTGTCTGAAGTAGGCCTTGAGCGACGCATCATTGAGCACTATACGGTCGCCTACAGCAAGCTGACGATAGTCAATGTTCATCGACGGAGTACTCTCGAACAGATACTTCAGCAGAGTCGTGCCTCTCGACCGCACGTTCACATTTATATATTCGGGCACTTTGGATACGCGGGTCACTGAATCCGGCACATTTGTGAGTCGTATACTCAGACGCAGGTCTCGCTGTGCTTCTTCGTTAAGCGACTGCACTATCCATAAAACAGCAGAAATCACAACAAAGATCAGGAATGTGATGACATTCCTGCCTTGTTGTGAATGTAATATTTGATTCAGGCGTTCAATCCGCTGTCCCATAAGCCTGACATCTGATTTTCAGATTATCACTGCTGCTGCTTCATCTTGGCATCCTGCATGGCTGCGTCAGGGTCGGAAGCTGCATAGATACAATTTTTGTCTACTGTGATCTTCACACCGTCAGATACCTCCACTATAAAAGCAGTTTCCTTGACTTCCTTGATCTTGCCGTAGATACCGCCCTGTGTGATCACTCGGTCACCTTTGGTGAGGGCTGCGCGCTCCTCGCGGATCTTTTTCTGGCGCTTGGTCTGCGGACGTATCATGAAGAAATAGAAGATGACGATAAGCGCCACAATCATGATGATACTTGACATGCCGCTCTGCGCGCCCTGTGCCTGTAATAAAATTGTGTTGAGCATTACTGTTTATTGTTTAGGGTTAATATTCGTTACTTGTTGATGATATGCTGCTCATTGAGATACTTGATGACCGAGAAGAGGATACCGTTGATAAATGCACCGCTCTTGCCTGTACTGTAGTGATTGGCTATCTCGATGTATTCGTTTATGGTGACAGGCACGGGTATCTTGGGATAATTGATGATCTCCGCTATGGCAGCTATCATTATCACTATATCCATAAAAGCGATACGCTCGCTATCCCAGTTCTTGCTGTCGATAAACATATCGATATACTTGCGGTATTGCTCGCTGTGATTGACAGCGTCGATAAACAAGTCAGGTCCGAAACGGGCATCCTCCTCATCCTTATACTTAGGGAGGATATCCACCTTCTTGCCTCCTGACTTGGCGATCTGGCGCAGTGTCTTGTTGAGGAAGGTACCCATGATACCTAAGTCATCGTTCCAGTACACCGACTTATCCTCCATATCCTCGGCAAGCTCATCACTCGGCAACACTATCTGACGCATTACCTCTCTCCAGAACTCGGTATCGATAGCCAGATCGGTAACCGGCTTGTCTAAATATTCCTTATAGATATCCGAGGCAAGGATTCTGTCAAGCAACTTGCGCAGCAACACAGGATCAGCCGGAGCAGATGTGAGCTTGTATTCGTCGAGCAGATCTGTAAACTGAGTGTCTCCACTGAGATACTGCACAAGCTCATTATCGATTAATCTTGTATTGGGGTTCAGATCCTCGGATGTGACATTGAATTTGTTCTTTGCATTTTCAAGTCTCTGTGCCTGCTCGTCAGTGAGCTCGACAATCAGCTTCAGCAATCCCAGATACAGCTCGTAAGCCTTGTCCAGAGATGTAGCGAGATCTTTCTTGGCTTTTACGAGCATGCTGCGTGAATCACTATAGTTAAGCAACGTATGGCACACATCAGATATCGCCTTCTCAAATCCTCTGTTTGTGAACTCGGGATTGGCCCTCATGGCATCCGCCACCTCTGTATCTTTTGCGATAATGGTCTCAAGAATGGTCACCCACAACCTCACATCATCATCAAGCTCATGACGGGTCTTGCGGCTGTAATCACCGTATACCGCCGAAGCCTTGATCTTTGCGAGCAGACGCGGCAATACGTCATCAAGGAGGGCTACATTTCCCGAGCCCCGGAGTATTACGTTTCTTAAAGTATCATCGGCTGCGAGCGCTGTACCGACACGGTTGGCCGAGAGTTTGGCATCAGGTGTCACTGCAAGCTTATTACCCTCCTTCACAGATTTTCCACTCAGCTCGATTATCAGCAGGAGTAGATCGATATACGCCGAATAAGCGTAGCGGATGTCACGTGATCTTGCCTCCGGAGGTGTGTCGATACGAAACTCACTCTGTGTGAGCAGATAGGAATAAAGCATCTGCACCACCTTGATTCTGATGAGAACGCGATTGATCATGATTCAATGTGCTTATTTTGATTTCGACTGCAAAGTTACAAATTTTTTTGCGTGCTACTGCACATACCGACTCTTTTTGTTTGTACGGGCCTACTTATTTGCGAGCGAATTCCATCCCTGAGCCTGCAGAGGGAATTCCTGATCATCACGTGTCACCATTGCGGCTCCGAGTTCAGGCTTGGTGATATACCCTATTTCCTTCACTCCGGTCAGACGGCTGATCTTGTCATGGTCGGTGAGAGGTACGGTGAAGAGCAGCTCATAATCCTCACCTCCATTCATGGCTGCGGTCACCAGATTCATGTTGAGCTCCTCGGCCATCACAGCTGTCTGATAGTCGATAGGTATGCGGTCTTCATACACGCGGCATCCTACATTACTCATCTTGCAAATATGCAGCAGCTCCGACGAGAGGCCGTCGCTGACATCCATCATCGATGTCGGCACTATGCCGGCTTTGTCAAGTTCGGCTATAATGTCCTTTCGTGCCTCCGGTTTGAGCTGGCGCTCCACAAGATACTCCTTTCCTGCGAAATCAGGCACGAAGTCCTTGTCTCCCGCCGATGCCACCTTCTCGCGCTCAAGCAGCTGCAACCCCATGTAAGCAGCTCCCAGATCGCCGGACACACATATTATATCAGTAGGCTTGGCGCCCGAGCGTCTCACTATCTTGTCTTTAGGAGCCTCGCCAATGCATGTGACACTGATCACGAGACCCTGACGCGAAGCCGATGTGTCACCACCGACCAGATCCACGCCATATATCTCGCATGCCAGACGTATTCCTGAGTACAACTGTTCGAGATGCTCCACCGCAAAGCGACGTGACACGCCCAAAGACACCGTAATCTGTCTGGGTATTCCGTTCATAGCATAGATATCCGAAAAGTTGACGACCGCGGATTTATAACCGAGATGCTTGAGCGGCACATATGTAAGATCAAAATGCACACCCTCAAGCAGCAGGTCAGTAGTGACCAGCACCTCATTGTCGCCGAAATCGAGTACTGCGGCATCATCACCGACACCAGTCACTGTCGAGGCGTTGACGTTTTCCAATCCGTCGGTGAGACGGTGGATCAATCCAAACTCGCCGAGTTCGGATATCTCTGTAAGCTTATTTTCCATAATACTTAATCTCAGGATTCAGCAGCGGTTGACAAGCTCACGCATGATTTCCATCATCTTAGGCTGTGCGAGTACGGCCGCCTGCTGCACCTCCTCATGAGTGGGAGCCACAAGGATATCCTTTCCGCCGAGGTCGGTGATCACCGACACGCCGAATACCCTCATACCGGCATGATTGGCCACAATTACTTCAGGCACTGTAGACATGCCCACCGCATCTCCTCCGATGATACGGAAATATTCATATTCCGCCGGTGTCTCGAAAGTCGGGCCCTGAGTGCCTACGTACACGCCATGCATCACCCTGATATCCTTTTCTGCAGCAATCTCGTCGGCTATCTTTATGAGCGTATGATCGTATGCCTCAGTCATTGCAGGGAAACGCGGTCCGAGCTCCTCATAATTCTTCCCTCGCAGAGGATTATCAGGAAACAGGTTGATATGATCCGTAATGATCATGATATCGCCCACACGGAATTCCTTGTTCATGCCACCGGCTGCATTTGATACGAAAAGAGTCTTCACTCCGAGGGCCTGCATCACTCTTACCGGGAATGTGACAGCTTTCATGTCGTATCCCTCATAGAAGTGGAAACGACCTTGCATCGCCATCACCGGCTTGTCGCCAAGTTTGCCGAATATCAGGTTGCCGCTATGGCCTTCGACTGTCGAGACCGGGAAATTCGGAATCTCGCTGTAAGGAATAAATTTCTTATCAGTGATGTGGTCAACGAGCGCACCGAGACCGGTACCGAGTATGATTGCTGTATCCGGGATGACACTTATCTGCGAGCGCAGATAGTCAGCAGTCTGATTGATTTTTTCGATCATGATCTATAGATATGTAGTATTAATATTTTCAATTTAACAAAATCCCGGGCAGATTGTTTGCCTGATCTAAGTCTCGGATGACTTGTGATTATCCTTGATAAGCTTGAGCAGCTCATCGACAAAGACATCAGCCTCATCGCGTAACACCCCTACTCTTACCGGTAGATAATAAATATATGGCTTGAGTTGCTCAGGGAAATGAGGGTTATGGGCGAGCTTTACAGCATCCTTCTCCGTCGTTACAATAAACTTATTTCTGGAAGGCATCTTCTCAAAACGGTGGACGAGATGCGCGAAGTCTGATTTACTGTAATTGTGATGATCAGGATACAGATTCACCCACACCTTAGCCTTGTGACTCTTGATATACTTGACAAAAGGCCGTGGATTGGCTATGCCTGCCACTGATAGCACCATGTCTTCGTCTGTGAGCCATTGCAGCGACGGAGGTAAGGAGGCTGTCTGTCCCGGAAACACCGACACAAGCTGTCCGTATTCCAGACGGGTGAAAAAAGTCTTCTGATAGTGCAGCAGATTCAGCTTGGTGGTGTAGAGCATGAAATCACGCGGTGTGACATTGTCAGGACATTTGCTCACCACGACAAGATCGGCCCGGCTCAAAGCGCTTACAGGCTCGCGCATGTGTCCGTAGGGCAGAAGATGATCGGTGAATACCGGGCGGCTGTACTCGCTCAACACCACCGACACAGTAGGCTTGACATACCGGTGCTGAAATGAATCATCGAGTACGATCAGATTGACATCCGGACACTCCTCACGCAACCGTCTTATGCCCTTTACGCGGCTCTCGCACACCGCTACAGGCAGACTGCCGCCGAACTTCCGGAATATCTGATATGGCTCGTCGCCTATTTCGGCAGGCGTTGACTGTCGGCTTGCCAGCACAAAGCCTTTGGTCTTACGTTTATAGCCTCGGCTTAGCACCGCGATATTGTAATGATTGCTTAGCTTCTCCACAATATACTCTACATGCGGTGTCTTCCCTGTCCCGCCAACGGCGATATTGCCGACACCCACTACGGGGATATCAAACTGCCTCTCCTTAAGGACACCGATATCAAACATGCGGTTGCGAACATATACCCCGGCGCCGTATATCCACGACAGCGGATACAACCACATCCTTGTTATTTTTGCAAGTCGTCCCATTAAGGCAATTTAATATTTATCCTGTGGAATGTAAAAATGTTATTGTAGGACTATCACCTCCATACGCGCCTGTATGGGCGAGCTCTCAAGCATTGTATCGAAATACCTGCGGCATGCCTCTGTGTCAATCGGCCCGAAACCGGGTATCTCGACCGTAACATTCTTGCGGGCTTCGCGCACGAGGGTCTGCCACAGATCGTCGCTACCGGCCGGATAGCTCATGGTCTTATACTTTTTGTTAAGTTTCTTATTCAGGTCAGCTACGGTCTGATGTAAAGATCCTATCTCATCGACGAGACCAAGCTTCAGAGCCGAGCTTCCGTCCCATACACGACCGCCGCCTATTGTCTTTACAGAGTCAACTGACAAATCGCGTCCTGCGGCCACACGTGATGTGAAAGTCTCGTAGCCACGCTCTACGTAGCCCTGCATGGCCGCGTACTGTCGTGGAGTCATGGCGGCTGTCAATGTGGGGAAATCCGCTCCGGGATTAGTCTCTACAGTCTCGACACTTACTCCGATTTTCTGGGCCAGACGTCCGGCAGATGGAATCACGCCGAATATTCCGATAGACCCGGTGAGGGTGGATGCATCAGCATAAATCTTATCGGCGCCACACGAGATGTAATAGCCTCCTGAAGCGGCGTAATCGCCCATCGACACATACAGTGTCTTGCCTTTAGCCTTGAAATCCTCGAGTGCTTTCCATATCTGCTCGGATGCAAAAGCGCTGCCACCTCCGGAGTTTACTCTCAGCACCATCGCCTTCACCTTATCGTCATTTGCAAGACGCTCGATCTCCGGTACATATTTCTCTGACGAAATACCTTCGTCACCTCTGTCCACAATACTGCCCACCGCATAAAGCACGGCGATATGATCTTCCGAAGCTGTCAATGATGGCTCTTTATTAGCGAGGTATTCGCCGGGGGTAACGAAAGGCAACTCGTCCTTTTCTCCGATCTTCAACATCTTGCGCATCTCAGCCTCTACCTCCGTGCGGTAACGCAGCTCACTCACAATCTTGTTTTCCACGTATTTCTCGGGAGCCCATACAAAACTCAGACTGTCAGCCCACGTGTCAACCTCGGTATTTGATGTGAGCTTGCGGTTGTCCGCGATGCTGTTGCGCACATCGTGCCATATATTGGTGAGAAACACCTCGGTCTGCTCCTTGTTCTCAGGACTCATATCCGTGCGCAGGAAAGGCTCCACAGCGCTTTTAAACGACCCTACTCTCACTACCTGCATATCGATGCCGAGTTTGTCGAGCAGATCCTTATAGAACATCACCGAGGCGCTGAGACCCTTGACCGTCACAGACCCGACGGGATTAAGATATACCTTGTCAGCCACTGATGCGACATAATAGTCGCCCTGTTGATAATTGTCACCGTAGGCATATACCCACTTTCCGCTTTCCTTGAAGATCTTGAGTGCTTCGAGCATCTCAGAGCGCGAAGCTATGCCTGCCAACGCCCCATCGCAATCGATGAATACTCCCTTGATTTCCTTGTCATCGCGAGCCTTGAGCAGCGAGTTGATTATTGTCTCAAGATCATCATTCTCTTCAATACCATCAGTTATCAGCTCAGTAAACGATGGCGTGGCGGCTCTCTCGGATATCTGTCCGGATAATTTGAGATACAGAATCTTATCACCTAAAGTGACCGTACTTGCAGCGTTCTTCCCGATCAGGATACCTATAGCAATTATTGAGCCGAAAAAGAGGATACCCAGCGACAGCCAAAAGGCTGCCAGCGATCCGAGCATCGAAATAAAGAATTTCTTTAACATTATGTTGAGTTTTTGTATTTTCTGTATGTCAAGCGGTGTACAACGGACTTTAGCCTGTGTCACCACAACAATTATGCCACAAAATTATAAAAAAATTTCCGCAAATCACAATATTCTGAAAATTTCATTTTTTTGTGTCCGTATCCCGCAATATTTTAACTTGTATACTCGCCGTATCTGCCATAAGAGCAAATACGTTAACATTTTTTGTGTACAAACATCCAAAATTCTTTTATGTTAAATTGTTTAATCGAATTTTTAAGAGTAATTTTGCAGTCGTTTTCCACGCACTATCACAAATTGTGCCCTAACTTCTGACAAAATAACACATAAACAATACATAGATTTATGAACGTAAATTTAGAAAAGACCGGCAATGTCGATGGCAAGATTATCGTCAACGTCACTCCCGCCGACTACGCCGACAAGGTAAAGAAAGAACTCAAAAGATTCTCTGAGACACATGTAATCCCCGGATTCCGCAAAGGTCACGTGCCCATGGCTCAGCTGCGTCAGCGCTTCGGCAAGAGCGTAAAGAGCGAAGTCATCAATGACCTGGTCTACAGAGAAGTCTATAAATATATCCAGGACAACAAAATCAATATCCTCGGCGAACCCATGCCCGCTGAGATCCAGGAAATCGATCTCGACGACAAAGACTATACATTTGTATACGAGGTAGGCTTGACACCCGACATCAATGCCGTGGCCGACAAGAGCGTGACCCTCCCCTACTACACAATCGAGGTGAGCGACGAGATGATGCAGGAGCAGGACAAGGCCCTGCGCGAGCGTTTCGGCGCACAGGTACCCGGTGAAGAGGTAGAAGAGAAAGCTCTCGTAAAGGGTGCCATCATGGAGCTCAACGAAGACGGTTCCATCAAGGAGACTGCGGATGCCATCCAGGTAATCAGTGGCATCGTAGCTCCCTCATACTTCAAGAGCGAAGAAGAAAAGGCCAAATTCATGGGCAAGCATATCGGTGACAAAGTGAAATTCAATCCCTGGAACACCTGCAACGGCAACGTGGCCGAGCTCTCATCAATGCTTAACATTGACAAAGAGAAAGCCGCCGATATCAAGTCAGATTTCGAGTTTGCTATCTCTGAAATCATCGTACTCCGTCCGGCCGAGCACAACCAGGACTTCTATGATAATGTATTCGGCAAAGACAAGGCTACCGACGAAGAGCAGTACAACGACAATCTCAAGAAGATGATAGCCAATGCTCTCTCAGGCAACAGCGCACAGCTCTTCGCAAACGATGTACACAAATATTATATCGAAGCATACAAGAATGTAGAGCTCCCAGCCGAATTCCTCAAGAAATGGCTTATCGCACGCAATGAGGAACTCAACGAGGAAAACATAGATGCTGAGTACGAGAAGATGCACGACTCTCTGGTATGGCAGCTCATCAAAGGTGATCTCGCACGCAAGCTTGAGGTCAAGGTTGAGGAAAACGACCTTGTGGAATTTGCTAAATCACTTGCTTACCAGCAGTTTGCACAGTATGGAATCACCAATCTTGATGACGAGACCCTCACTGGTCATGCCCGCAGCCTGCTTGCCAACAACGAATATCGCCAGCGTATCGGCGAGACTGTAGCCGACAACAAGCTCTTCGAGGCTATTGAGAATGCCATCACTCTCGACAACAAGACTGTATCTCTCGACGAATTCAAGGAAATCGCAGCAAAGGCATAATACCGGCTGCAAACCAATATATGAGCCGACCTCTTACGGGGCCGGTTTTTTTTCGCTCTTATTATGATATGGTGCGCCAGCCTGTCTACTTTTTTTGACTCATCAAGATTTGATGATTGAAAAGAAATTTGTAACTTTGCGGATGCATGACAGCAAGCAAGAAAAATCCGCCGCTGACAGAGGCTTTCACATCATACCTTCGTGACCGGGGAATGCGCCTCACATCCGAGCGCCTGACAATCGTCGAAGCAGTATCCCGACACACTGATATATTCACTGTGGAGGGGCTTTACAATGAGTTGGCCCGCGGCAGCATCCACGTTTCTCTTGCCACGGTCTACAACACGATGGGATTGCTGTGTGACGCATCACTCGTATGCGCGGTGAGCACACCCGACATTCCCAATGTGATGTATAAACTGGTAGGTAACTCTACCGTGCAGATATTCCGTATCTGTGAGAAATGTGGTGAGGTAAGGGAGTCGACAGACCGAAGGCTGGCATCTATGCTTGCCGGCCATATATTCAGAGGCTTCTCCACCAAGAAGATCAACCTCAGTGTGTATGGTATGTGTACACGGTGCTCTCGACTCGCAAAAAAGAAATAATCTGACGGTTGCATTCATCTGAAGCAACCATAAAAAAATAATTATCAATCAAATAAAATGAAAGTTGATGTTTTATTAGGCCTCCAGTGGGGTGACGAGGGAAAAGGCAAAGTGGTCGATGTGCTTACACCCGGCTATGATGTGGTCGCACGTTTCCAGGGCGGTCCCAACGCCGGTCACACACTTGAGTTTGACAACAAGAAATTCGTGCTACGCTCAATCCCCTCAGGTATTTTCCAGTCTGACACAGTAAACATCATCGGCAACGGTGTCGTTCTCGACCCCGTGCTCTTCAAAGAAGAGGCTCAGGCTCTCGAAGCCACCGGTATCGATATTAAGAAAATACTCAAGCTCTCAAAGAAGGCTCACCTCATAATGCCCACACACCGTCTGCTCGACGCCGCTAACGAGAAAGCCAAGGGCGGTAACAAGATAGGCACTACAGGAAAAGGTATCGGCCCTACATACACCGATAAGATTTCGCGTAACGGCCTGCGTCTGGGCGATATCCTGCACAACTTCGAGCAGAAATATTCGGCAGCTCGCGACCGCCATATAGCCATGCTCAAGGCTATGGGCGAAGAGCCGGATCTGACTGAGCTTGAGGCCAAGTGGCTTGATGCAATTGAATACATGCGCGAGTTTGACATCATCGACAGCGAGCATGTGGTCAACCAGCTGCTTGCCGACGGCAAGAAAGTGCTGTGCGAGGGTGCCCAGGGTACAATGCTCGATATCGATTTCGGCTCATATCCGTTCGTGACATCCAGCAACACCATCACCGCCGGAGCCTGCACCGGTCTGGGCGTAGCCCCCTCCAAGATCGGCGATGTATATGGCATCTTCAAGGCATATTGCACGCGCGTGGGCAGCGGTCCCTTCCCCACCGAGCTTTTTGATGAGACCGGCAAGCGCATCCGTGACCTCGGCCATGAATACGGAGCCGTGACCGGTCGCGAGCGCCGCTGCGGATGGATTGACCTTGTAGCCCTGAAATACGCAATCATGCTCAACGGTGTCACCAAGCTTATCATGATGAAGAGCGACGTGCTCGACGGATTCGATGAAATCAAGGCTTGCGTGGCATACGAAATCGATGGAGTCACTACTCGCGAATTCCCATTCTGCCTCGATGACGTGGAAGTAAAGCCCGTATACATCACACTCCCCGGTTGGAAGACCGACCTCTCTAAAGCAAAGAGCGACAGCGATTTCCCCGAGGCATTCGTAAATTACATCAAATTCCTTGAAGAAGAGCTCAAGACACCTATCACAATAATCTCCGTAGGGCCCGACCGCACACAGACTATCGTGAGAAAATAACATCACCACCCGAACAGCGCCGCGGAGCCTCTGATTGCCCGCGGCGCATCGGTTTTTGTCTGCTAAACCCTAATTTCAAATACCACATAAAAACTTCTTATCATGGCAACAGTCAAACCCTTCAGAGGACTGCGTCCGCCACGCGACCTGGTCACCGAGGTAGCATCGCGTCCATACGATGTGCTTAACAGCGAAGAGGCTCGCAATGAAGCAGCCGGTAATCCGAAATCACTATATCACATCATCAAGCCCGAGATAGACTTCGAGCCCGGCACCGACGAACACGACAGCCGTGTATACGACAAAGCGGTGGAAAACTTCAAGATGTTTCAGCAAAACGGCTGGCTCGTGCAGGACGATGACGAACATTATTATATTTACGCCCAGACAATGGACGGTCGCACCCAATACGGTATCGTTGTTGCCGCTTGTGTGGATGACTATATGTCCGGCAAAATCAAGAAACACGAACTCACACGGCGCGACAAGGAGGAAGACCGCATGAAACATGTGCGTGTCAACAACGCCAACATCGAGCCCGTGTTTTTCGCCTTTCCCGACAGCCCGGAAATCGAGGACATCATCAGCACAGTGACGGCTACCAAGCCCGAATATGACTTTATCGCTCCTGATGGGTTCGGTCATACATTCTGGCTTGTGGACAAGAGTCTCAACGACCGCATCACCTCCGAATTCGCCAAGATGCCCGGTCTGTATATAGCCGACGGCCACCACCGCACAGCCGCCGCCGCTCTGGTGGGAGATGAAAAGGCAAAGGCCAACCCCAACCATAAGGGTGATGAGGAATATAACTACTTCCTGGCAGTCGCATTCCCTGCTTCTCATCTCAAGATTATCGACTACAACCGTGTAGTGAAAGATCTCAACGGGCTGTCACCCGCCGAATTCCTGGAGAAACTCTCTCAAAATTTTGAAGTGAAGGACATGGGCACCATGATATACCGCCCTGACCAGCTCCACAACTTCTCGCTATATCTCGAGGATCACTGGTATTCGCTTACCGCCCGCCCCGGCACATACGATGACTCCGATCCTATCGGAGTGCTCGATGTGACCATATCGTCAGACCTGATCTTGCGCGATATCTTAGGCATCACTGACCTGCGCACCGACAAGCGGATTGATTTTGTAGGCGGCATACGTGGACTCGATGAGCTCAAACAGCGCGTCGACTCCGGCGAGATGGCGATGGCCCTCGCCCTTTATCCGGTGCCAATGAAGCAACTGATCGATATCGCCGACACCGGCAACATAATGCCCCCGAAGACCACATGGTTCGAGCCCAAACTCCGATCAGGTCTGGTGATTCACAGCCTTGACTGACATCATGCGATTTTTCTACTAAAAAAGCGGTGCCAAGCGGTGTCGCTTTTTATTTTTTTTGTAAATTTGCACCGAAATTTTAAATCCAATTCTCTATGGGAGGTTTCTTCGGAGCTGCTCTGAAAAAAGACTGCGTCATCGACCTGTTCTACGGTACAGATTACAACTCACACTTAGGTACAAAACGTGGCGGTATGGCCACCTACAATGAAACTGACGGATTCATCCGCAGTATCCACAGTCTCGAAAACACATATTTCCGCACAAAATTTGAGGGAGTGCTTCCACGATTCAGAGGCAATTACGGCATCGGTGTCATCAGTGACAACGACTCACAGCCTATAGTGGTCAACACACATCTCGGACGCTTTGGCATCGTAACGGTGGCCAAAATCCAGAATATCAAGGAACTCGAAAAAGAAATGCTCGACCAGCACGTCCATTTCGCAGAGACAAGCTCAGGAGATACTAATCCCACCGAGCTTGTGGCTACTCTCATCAACGAAGGCGAGGACTTCGCCGACGGAATCCGTCAGGCACAGCTCAAGATCAAAGGCTCGTGCTCGATGATACTCCTTACTCCTGACGGACTGATAGCCGCCCGTGACAAACTCGGCCGCACACCCATCGTGATAGGCAAGAAAGATGACGGATATGCCGTGACCAGCGAGACCACCGCTTTTCCTAATCTCGACTACAAACCCGTACGTGACCTCGGCCCCGGAGAAATCGTAAAAATCACCCCGGATGGAATCACAGTGCTCAAAGAGCCGCTTAAGGAGATGCAGATATGCTCATTCCTCTGGGTATACTACGGCTTCCCGACATCAACTTACGAAGGAATTAACGTCGAAGACGCCCGCAACAAGAGCGGTGAGCTGATGGGCAAGCGCGACACCACAGCGATCGATTGCGCATGCGGAATACCCGACTCGGGTGTAGGTATGGCTTTAGGATACGCCAACGGCAAAGGCGTGCCATATCAGAGATGTGTCTCTAAATACACCCCTACCTGGCCCCGCAGCTTCACACCGTCTAATCAGGAGATGCGTGACCTCGTCGCAAAAATGAAACTTATCCCCAACCGCGAGCTGCTCAACGGCAAGCGCGTGGTGTTCTGCGACGACTCTATCGTGCGAGGCACGCAGCTCAAAGACAATGTACGCCTTTTCTATGAATACGGAGCCAAAGAGGTACACATACGCATCGCATGTCCCCCGCTTATATACGGATGTCCGTTTATCGGATTCACAAGCTCCAAGAGCGATATGGAGCTTCTCACCCGCCGCATCATAGCAGAGCTCGAAGGCGACCCCGACAAGAATCTTGAGGCTTACGCGCGCACAGGCTCACAGGAATACAATAAACTTGTAGAGAAGATGGCCGAGCATTTCGGTTTGAGTTCACTGAAATTCAGCACGATCGAAGATCTTGTGGAGTCAATCGGTATGCCCAAATGCAAGATCTGCACACATTGCTTTGACGGCTCATCACACTTTTGACCGTAATATCTGATACACAATGCTTGATGTACGGCGATAAATATTCCGTGCATCGAGCATTGTGATTTTTATAACTTTGAATTGAAACATTACCATGAATTATAAGACAATCAACCTGCTCGTCCTATCCGTGGCGATAGCTCTGTTACCATGCTTTTCATTTGCACAGCCTGCAAAACCGAGGGTGCTCGTAAGCACAGATATCGGAGGCACAGACCCTGATGACAATCAGTCGATGGCCCACCTGATGATGTACAGTGACATGGTAGACATAGAGGGACTCGTGTCTTCGCCTTCATTCGGCACAGGTGACAAAAGCGAGATATTGAGGATGATTGACCTTTACGAGCTTGATTATCCTAAGCTATCCACATGTTACCCGCAACTCACACCTCCTGATGCGTTGCGTGCTGTCGTCCGTCAGGGTGTAAGGTCGCTGGCTCCGCTCAAAGGATTCACCAAGGCTACCGAAGGCTCGGACTACATAGTGGAATGTGCGCGCAGAGACGACCCGCGTCCGCTGTGGATCCTCGTGTGGGGTACACTTGATGATCTTGCGCAGGCATTGCACGATGCCCCGGACATAGCCGACAAAATAAAAGTGTACTATATAGGCGGTCCTAACAAAAAATGGGGCGTGAACAGCTATGATTACATCGCACGCAATTTTCCGGACCTGTGGATTATAGAAAACAACGCGTCATACCGTGGTTTCATAACTGATGACAAGAATCCCGACCACTATAATACCGGTTACTATAAAGACGTGATCGAGGGCGCCGGATTTCTCGGACCGGATTTCAAGAAATATTACGGAGGTAATGTAAAGATGGGCGACTCGCCATCGCTTTTCTATCTGCTCGACGGCAATCCCGACAATCCCGCCACCTCCTCATGGGGTGGCAGATTCGAGCCCATGAGCCGGTCGCCCCGCTTTGCACTCACCCCTAAGAGTGGCGACAGGGATACTGTCAATGTATATTCGGTCGTGGAATTTTCTGTCACATCCACCGACCCCACCGATTCTCTAATGCTCATTATCGATCGTCAGCAGTGGCCCGGTGAGCGCGTCAGTCAGGATCGTCTCACCGTAAGATACTCACCCAAACAGACCGCAATCCTCCCCTACACCATCATCACACGTCACGACACCATTTCGGCCACACTCGATGTCACGAACATATGGCCCGGTGACAGCAGCCCGGATGCCTATACGTTGGGGCAAAACTGGTATACTGACATCGCCAATCCCGGATTCTTCATAGGCAAATGGCAGGGTGCGGAGACTGTCGCCTCCGGCCGCAAGGATGTCATGGATCACTGGCAGGAAAGGTGGGATTGTCTCAAGGATACACTCCACACTCTCACACCGGCGTTTCCGGGAGCAGAAGGATTCGGCAAGTATACGACAGGTGGCCGTGGCGGGAAGGTGTATCACGTCACCATTCTCGCTGACGGTAACGAGCCAGGCACCCTGCGCCACGCAGTAAATCAGAAGGGATCCCGCACAGTCGTGTTTGATGTAGCCGGTACCATCATGCTCGACAGCACCCTCAGGATCACAGAGGGCGACCTCACCATTGCCGGCCAGACAGCCCCGGGTGACGGCATCTGTATTGCCGGTTACCCTGTGGTGTTAAAAGGAGACAATACGATAGTGAGATACCTGCGTCTCAGAGTCGGAGATCTCCATCCCGGCGATCACGATGGCATCGGAGGCACCGATTTCAAGCGTCTGATCCTCGACCACTGTTCTGTGAGCTGGAGTGTAGACGAATGTTGCGGCCTTTACGGAGGCGAGGACTTCACTGTACAGTGGTGTATTTTCTCCGAACCGTTAAGATTCTCCGGACACACCAAGGGCGGCTCCCATGGCTACGGAGCTATCTTCGGAGGTGCGCGCGCATCCTATCACCATAATCTGATAGCCCACGGCGAAAGCCGTATGCCCCGTATCGGTCCACGACCCGGCACCCAGACACGAGAGCATCTTGACATGCGAAACAATGTCATATATAATTGGGCCGGAGTAGGATGCTACGGTGGCGAAGGCATGCTTGCCAACATCGTCAACAATTACTATAAACCGGGCCCGGCAACCCCGACCGAAGGCCCAGTTTCTCACCGTATCTTCAGCCCGGGTGTACGCACCGTCTCTTATGTCACACGCCGTGACGGATCGCTGAATCAGTGGGCACCTATGTTGCACCGGTGGGGTGAATTTTTCATTGACGGCAACGTGATGGAGGGTAATCCCAGTGTCACGGCCGACAACTGGACCGATGGTGTTTTCAGCCAGATTGACAGAAAAGGCAACGACGGCACTTTCACACCCGCTGTGATGGAGACAATGCGTCTACACCGACCGATATACTTTGCCGATGTCACTACACAGACAGCCGCAGATGCCTTTGAATCAGTACTCAACGATGCCGGCTGCAGCATCAGACGCGATACCATAGACAAGCGCATAATAAACGAGACCCGGCGTGGCACAGCCTCCCTCACCGGTAGCCGTGCGGCAGATGCGGCCTCAAAGAAGGGCTTCATCGACTCTCAGTCTGATGCCATACTGCCCGGTGGCAAGTCACCGTGGCCTGAGCTCAAAGCCTCATCAAAACAGATAAAAGCTCTCCGTGACTCTGACGGCGACGGTATCCCCGACAAATGGGAGAAGGCCAACGGCCTAAATCCGAATGACCCGGCCGACGGCTCAGCCTACACACCCTCAGGCTACACCAATCTCGAGCTCTACCTCAACTCACTCATCTGACACCCGTGATCACAGAGGTTTGGATAGTTGACTATTTAAGAGATTTTTCGTAACTTTGTAAGCTAAGAACAAATCTCAGCCGTCTATGGATTTCAAGATACAATCATCATACGTGCCCACGGGTGATCAGCCCCGGGCAATCAATCAGCTTGTGGAGGGAGTCAATGATGGTGCAGCCGCCCAGACACTGCTCGGTGTCACCGGCTCCGGCAAGACCTTCACCATGGCCAATGTCATTGAGAAAGTCAACCGACCCACTCTTGTCCTCAGCCATAACAAGACTCTCGCCGCTCAGCTTTACAGCGAGTTCAAGCAGTTCTTTCCCAACAACTCCGTGCAGTATTTCGTATCGTATTACGACTATTACCAGCCGGAGGCGTACATTCCATCTGTCGACAAATACATTGAGAAGGATCTTGCGATCAACGATGAAATCGACAAGCTGCGCCTTGCCACCACCTCGGCATTGCTCTCGGGGCGCCGGGATGTCATTGTGGTGTCATCTGTGTCGTGTCTTTACGGTATCGGTAATCCCGAGGATTTCAATCAGAATGTCGTGGCAATAAAAACTGGCCAGAAGATCACACGCAACGACTTTCTGCGCAGGCTCGTAAACGCCCTCTACTCCCGCAACGACACAGAACTGCAGAGAGGTAATTTCCGTGCCAAGGGTGACACCGTGGACATACGTCTGGCTTACGAGGAGATTATCCTGCGCGTAGTGTTCTGGGGTGACGAAATAGAATCAATCTCGACGATACACCCTGTCGACGGTATCTCATTAGGTAAACACGATTCATTCAATATCTTTCCAGCCAATATCTTCGTGACCACGCCCGAACGGCAGGCATCCGCAGTGGCCCAGATACAGCTCGATCTGGGCGAGCGTGTCAACTTCTTCAATGCCGAAGGCAAGGAGCTCGAAGCCCACCGCCTGTACGAACGTGTGACCTACGATGTGGAGATGATCAAGGAAGTAGGCTACTGCTCGGGCATAGAGAATTACAGCCGCTACTTCGACGGACGACAACCCGGCTCCAGACCTTTCTGCCTTCTCGACTACTTTCCTAAAGACTTTCTCACAATCATCGACGAGAGTCACGTGACCATACCGCAGATACGCGCCATGGATGGCGGAGACATCTCCCGCAAGATGAATCTTGTGGAATATGGATTCAGACTACCGGCGGCCATTGACAACCGGCCGTTGAAATTCGAGGAATTTCAGAGCCTCACCAACCAGACTATCTATGTGAGCGCCACTCCGGCCGAATATGAGCTCCAGCGCAGCGAGGGCGTCGTGGTGGAGCAGCTGATACGTCCTACAGGTCTGCTCGACCCGAAGATTACCGTACGTCCGTCTCTCAATCAGATTGACGACCTGCTCGAAGAGATACACCTGCGCATAGAGCGCGGAGAGCGCACTCTCGTCACCACACTTACCAAGCATATGGCCGAGGAGCTTAACGTATATCTCACCAAAATGGGTGTGAATACAGCGTACATACACAGCGACGTAGACACCATCGACCGTATACGTATCCTCGATGACCTCAGAGCCGGCACATACGATGTGCTTGTCGGTGTCAACCTGCTTCGCGAGGGCCTGGATCTGCCTGAGGTGTCGCTTGTAGCTATACTCGATGCCGATAAGGAGGGCTTCCTGCGCAGTCACCGCTCGCTCACGCAGACAGTGGGTCGTGCGGCCCGAAACATCAACGGCGAGGTGATAATGTACGCCGACAAGATCACCGACTCTATGCAGCTTACCATTGATGAGACCGAGCGCCGCAGGCAGCTGCAGATGGCATACAACGACGAGCATGGCATTACGCCCCAGGCCATCGTGAAGACCCGCAACGCTATTATAGATATTGACAGCGAGGAAGATGAAAAGCCTGCGACAAGACGGAAAGCCACCCAACAGAACGCCCGCGATAAGAAGGCCACAAAGAAACAGACAGCGAAACAATATACCTACGCTGACGAATTTGTCAATGAGGTGGATACTGCGGCCGATCCGGTAATATCATATATGACACCCCAGCAGCTCAGCGCCCACATAGAGATGCTGCGGCGCCAGATGCTTAAGGCGGCTAAAGATATGGAATTCATCGAGGCTGCGCGTCTGCGCGACGAGATACTCAAACTTGAAGAGCAAAATTCCTGACAAGACTACCCCGACATGGACTCACGGATTATTGAATCATCATCCAACTGGCTACCGACCACAGTTAAGGAAATGCAAGCACGCGGATGGGACTACATGGATGTGGTGCTGTTTACCGGAGATGCCTACGTTGACCACCCGTCGTTTGCCGCAGCCGTCATAGGCCGATCGCTTGAGGCCGCAGGCTTCAGGGTAGCTATCGTGCCACAGCCCAACTGGCGCGATGACCTGCGGGATTTCAGGAAATTCGGCCGTCCGAGGTTATTCTTCGGAGTGTCGGCTGGTGCCATGGACTCGATGGTCAATCACTACACAGCCAACCGCCGGCGACGCCACGATGACGCATATACACCCGACGGCCGTGCCGGTATGCGTCCCGACTATCCCACTATCGTATACTCTGAGATACTGAAACAGCTCTATCCAGACGTACCCGTGATAGCCGGAGGCATAGAAGCATCGCTGCGCCGGTTCTCACATTATGACTATTGGCAGGACCGTCTGCGCAAATCACTGATTTGTGACTGCGAGGCCGACATGATACTCTACGGTATGGGCGAAAGGTCTATAGTGGAATTGGCCCGGAGGCTCGACTCAGGCGAGGATATCAAGTCAATCACCGACCTCAGACAGTCAGTGGTGCTACTCGATACATCTGCCACTCCTGAAGCCTCGGAGACAGATATCATACTCAACGATTGGACTACCTGCAGCCGCGACAAGCTTGCCCAGGCCACAAACTTCCGCAACATAGAGCAACAGAGCAACCGCTACGACGGGGGTGCGACCCTCTGGCAGGGTTACGGCAGCAAAGTCGTTAAGGCCAATCCGATGTATCCCGCTATGAAACCCGGCGAGATCGATAGCGCGTTTGACCTCCCCTACACCAGGAAGCCACACCCCAGATACAAAGGCAAGCGCATTCCGGCATATGAAATGATACGCCACTCCGTGAATCTGCACAGAGGTTGTTTCGGCGGATGCGCCTTCTGCACCATCTCGGCACATCAGGGCAAGTTCATCGCCTCACGCTCACAGGAATCAATATTACGCGAGGTCAAAAAAGTAACGGAGATGCCGGATTTCAAAGGCTATCTCAGTGACCTGGGGGGACCATCGGCCAACATGTATGCAATGGGCGGACGCGACAAAGACATCTGTAGCAAATGTATGCGCCCCTCTTGTCTGCATCCCAAAGTATGTCCTAACCTGGACTCGTCACATCAGCCACTGCTGGATATATATCACGCGGTGGATGCTTTGCCTCAGGTTAAGAAATCATTCGTTGGAAGCGGTGTGAGGTATGACCTGTCAATGCACCCCACAGGAGACAAAGCTACCGATAAGATCAACCGCCGATACAACGAGGAGCTGATACGCGATCACGTGTCAGGGAGGCTCAAAGTGGCACCAGAGCACACAAGCGACCACGTGCTCGAAGTCATGCGCAAGCCCTCGTTCACTCTGTTTCATGACTTCAAGCACATTTTTGACGAGATCAACGACCGCCATAACCTGCGCCAGCAATTGATTCCATATTTCATATCAAGCCATCCCGGATGCACAGAGACAGATATGGCTATGCTGGCAATCGAGACACAAGGGCTCAACTTCCATCTTGAGCAGGTGCAGGACTTCACACCTACGCCGATGACCGTCTCAACAGAAATATACTACACCGGTTTTCATCCTTATACCGGCAAGAAAGTATACACCGCTACCACACAGGCTGAGAAACTTGCCCAGAGGCAATACTTCTTCTGGTATGACAAGACCTACAGAGCAGGTATCACCTCCTCGCTCCGACGTCTCCACCGTCCTGACCTGATAGCAAAACTATTCGGCGGAGACAAAAACAGTCACTCCTACCAAGGCAAATCTGCAGCCGACAAACAATCTCCTGCCTCAAGACGGGGCTTTCATAAATCAAAATAATATTCTTAACTTTGTCAGTGATAACACCTATCATTGACCGCTATTTCAAATATAACAATCTAACTGTTTATATATGAGACTAAAACATCTTGCAATCGGAGCATCTGCCCTTGCATTGGGCGCTTGTTCCGCACCTCAAAGCGATGAAAACATCATTGAAAAGCCTGACTTTAAGTCGCAATCAGGTATTTTTGACATAGATGCGCTTGAGGCACTCGGACGTGTAGGCGATCCGCAGGTATCTCCTGACGGACAGCGCGTGCTGTTTGGAATCTCTTACGAAGATGTAGAGAAGAACACATCCAACCGCGACCTTTATATAGTAGACATCAAAGGTGGCGAACCTCAGCGCATCACATCCACAGCCAAGTCAGAGAGCGGAGCTGTGTGGATCGGGGATGGAAAAAATATCGCCTTCATGTATCCCGACAGCAACGGCGAGCCTCAGCTCTGGGTGATGAACGACCGTGGCGGTGACCGTCTGCAGGTGACATCTTTCGAAGGCGGTATCGACGGCTTCCTGCTGTCACCCGACCAGTCAAAGATTATCCTGGTGCGCAGAGTCAAATACTCACGTACGGCAGCCGACATATATCCTGATCTGCCCAAGGCCACCGGCCGCGTGATCGAAGACCTGATGTACAAGCATTGGGACGAATGGGTGACTGAGATACCCCACCCCTGGCTGTGCGACTTCAACGGCACCAAGGTATCCAATCCGATCGATATCATGGACGGTGAGCCATACGAATCACCCATGAAGCCGTTTGGCGGAGTGGAGTCTTTCGCATGGTCACCTGACAGCAAACAGCTCGTATATGTCTCGCGCAAGAAAACGGGCATGGAATATGCCATCTCTACCAACTCCGACCTATACCTGTACAACATCGCCGACAAATCGACCAAAAATATCACCGAGGGTATGATGGGTTACGATACCAATCCCGCATTCTCGCCTGATGGCTCCCACCTCGCGTGGCTCAGCATGGAACGTGATGGATACGAGGCCGACAAAAACCGCCTGATGATGCTCGATATGAAAAGCGGCGAAAAGACCGACCTTACCGCCGACTGGGATTACACAATCGAGAGCTTTGCTTGGAATCCTGATGGCAAATCACTGTGGTTCATGGCATATTATCATGGCGGAGCACCGATATTCCGTATCGACACCGCTTCTCACAAAGTTGATACGGTTGACGGCGGCGATTATGACTACTCCACATTCTCCGTAGCCGACGCATCCACAGTAGTCGCCGCACGCCACTGCTTCACCCGTCCTGACGAACTTTACGTACTCGATGGCAAGGAAGCCCGCCAGCTTACCGATGTAAATGCCGATGTATTCAGCCAGATAAAGATGCCTACCGTAGAGAAGCGCATGGTGCCCACTACCGACGGCAAGGAGATGCTGACATGGGTGCTTTATCCTCAGGATTTCGACAAGTCACGCAAATATCCTGCGATCCTTTACTGCCAGGGTGGTCCGCAGAGCGCTGTAAGTCAGTTCTGGAGCTATCGCTGGAATCTCGCCCTGATGGCATCAAACGGATATATCATCATCGCGCCCAACCGTCGCGGTGTGCCAGGATTCGGCACAGAGTGGGAGGAGCAGATATCAAAGGACTATCCCGGACAGAATATGAAGGACTACCTCGCTGCAGTCGACTACATGAAGCAGGAGCCATTTATCGACTCTGAGCACATCGGAGCCACAGGTGCCAGCTACGGCGGTTTCTCAATCTATAATCTCGCCGGCATACACGAACACCGCTTCGCCGCCCTTCTCGCCCACGCCGGCATATTCAATACCGAGGCCCAGTATCTTGAGACAGAAGAGATGTGGTTTGCCAACTGGGATATGGGCGGTGCATACTGGGACAAGACCAATGCGGCTGCCCAGCGCACATTCGCCAATTCTCCCCACCGCCTCGTCGACAAATGGGATACACCCATCATGATCAGCCATGGCGAACTTGACTACCGTATCCTTTCTTCTCAGGGCGAGATGGCTTTCAACGCTGCGAAACTCAGAGGTATCCCGGCCGAGATGGTAATATTCCCCGACGAAAACCACTGGATTCTCAAACCTCAGAACGCAATACTCTGGCAGCGTCTTTTCTTCCGCTGGTTTGACAGATGGCTCAAGCCTCAGCCCGAAAAAACCGAGTCTACCGCAACTGAGCCGGGAAAAGATAAGTAAAGCCGATGAATAATCTCACTTTCATCTACCGCGGTATTCTTGGCGGCTCTTGCATCTCTGTCGGCGGCTACATATACTTAGCCGTCGGCGGCCCTGTGGGAGCCGTACTATTTGCCATCGGCCTGCTCACGGTGGTACACTACGGTTTTCTGCTGTATACAGGTCGCATCCAGAACACATTTGACTCTGCCTACGATGCCCGCACGCTGATACCAGTGCTTATATGTAATGTCGCAGGATGTGTGCTCATGTCGCTGATTTTCTTCCCCAATCCCGATATAGTCGATACAGCTGCGGCAATTGTGGCAAAACGCACAAGTATGACCGCTCCTGAGGTGTTGGGACGCTCAATTGGCTGTGGCTTCATAATGACAATAGCCGTGGCCGCTGCCAAGAAAGGTAATTACTGGCCCCTGCTGCTCGGTGTGCCCGGATTTATTCTCGCCGGCTTCATCCATAGCATAGCCGATGCCTTTTATATAAGTGTTTCATGGCGATCAATTACCTCAGATGTAGTCTGGAAATGGCTTATAGTGGTCGCAGGCAACTTTATTGGCGGGATCTTGCCCATCTTCTTCAAACAAAAACAGACAGACCTATCTCTAAATTCTAAAAACTGATTACCATGAATTTACTAAAACTGGCTACTGTATCTTTTGCCTTGTTATCTGCCTCGGAGGCATGGAGCGCAGGTGTATCGGCTACAGTGAAACTTGTACCATCGGAAGAATCACCGATAATCCAGAAGGAAATCTACGGACAGTTTGCCGAACATCTCGGCACCTGTATCTACGGTGGCATCTGGGTGGGCGAGGACTCACCCATCCCCAATACAAACGGCTATCGTAACGATGTGATCAAGGCGATGCGCGAGCTCAAGGTGCCGGTGCTACGCTGGCCCGGCGGATGTTTCGCTGATGAATATCACTGGCGTCACGGCATAGGGCCGCGCAACCAGAGGCCGCGCATGGTCAACAATAACTGGGGTGGCACCGTAGAAGACAACAGCTTCGGCACAAACGAATTCTTCAATCTCTGCGAATTAGTGGGTGCCGAGCCATATCTAAGCGGCAACGTAGGCAGCGGCACTGTGGAAGAACTTGCCACTTGGGTGGAATATATCACGGCTGAAGATGGCCCGATGGCCGAGTTGCGCAAGCAGAACGGCCGTGAGAAACCCTGGCACCTTAAATATCTCGGCGTTGGCAACGAGAGCTGGGGTTGCGGAGGCAACTTCCTGCCGGAATTCTACGCCAACGTCTACCGCAGATACCAGACCTATTGCCGTGACTTCAACGGCAACCATCTCTACAAAGTGGCCTCCGGCGCAAGTGACTACGATTACGACTGGACCGAAAAGCTCATGAAGATTGCCGGCCGGCATATGGATGGCATATCGCTGCACTACTATACAGTGACCGGATGGAGCGGTAGCAAAGGGTCGGCTACCGACTTTGATGCTGACTCATACTACTGGACTCTGGGCAAATGTCTCGGTATCGAGCCCGTGATCAAACGCCATTGCGAGATAATGGACAAATACGATCCCAAATGTCATGTGGGCCTTCTCGTCGATGAATGGGGTACATGGTGGGATCAGGAGCCCGGCTCAATCCCCGGTCACCTGTATCAGCAGAACACGATGCGCGACGCTATGGTGGCCGCTCTCTCGCTGAATGTATTCCATAAGTTTACACGCCGCGTAAAGATGGCCAACATCGCCCAGATTGCCAATGTGCTCCAGTCGATGTGGCTCACCAAGGGCGACCAGATGGTGCTCACACCCACCTACTATGTATTCAAGATGTACGTGCCCCACATGGAAGCCACATACGTACCGGTGGAGGTGACGACCGGATACCGTCATGTTGACGGCGACCGCATGGTGCCGGATGTGAGCGCCACCGCGTCACTCAAAGACGGCGTCTACACAATCTCGCTTACCAATGTCGATCTCGAAAAAGAGGCTACCGTCGAGATTCCCGTGCAGAATATCGGCGCGAAGGTAGTTGTAGGCGGGGATATCCTCACCTGCGCGAATATCAATGATTACAATGATTTCGGTCAACAGGAAAAAGTATCGCTGAAAAAGTTTGCCAACGCTAAAATTAACAAAGGTATCCTCACCGTAAACATGCCTGCGAAATCAATCATCACCATACAGGTCAAATGATCACTCACCACCCTGTTTGCCTATCGGGAGCCGGATCTTTCCGGCTCTTTTATTTACTCTGAAAAATGACCTCTCCGGGAGCATTTTGTGAGCGAATTTCGCACTTTGCTATCACACAACAGGATAGTGTTCGACACATCTTTTTCATCAACTTTAACCCGTCTAAAAATCAGAAAGTTATCCGAAAGTAAAAGCTTTATGATTGATTTTCAATATATTGCAAAATATGAAAATGTAAAAAGTTTTCCAAAATCGAAATTCTTTACAATTTAACACTTAAATATTTGGAAGTATAAGCACAATGTTCTTATCTTTGCACGGCTTAAAAAATCAAACCTGTCATATTTCTCAGAATTTTTACTCATTCCGATAACAAATCTTCCTCTCAATACAAACAACGATGATACAGACTGTGGTCAAACGCGACGGACGTGTCGTAGGTTACAACGAAGAAAAAATCAAGTCGGCAATACGTAAGGCCATGCTCCAGACCGAGCAGGGCGAAGATGACGCCCTCATCCAGAAAATCGCCGTGCGTATCGGATGTAACGGTAAGGACCGCATGTCAGTAGAGGAGATTCAAGACCGGGTGGAGATAGAGCTGATGAAGAGCTCACGCAAAGAGGTGGCTAAAAAATACATCTCATACCGCAACCAGCGCAACATCGCACGTCAGGCCAAAAACCGGGATATATTCCTGGAGATAATCGCGGCCAAGAATAATGACGTGACACGCGAGAACGCCAATATGAACACCGACTCTCCCGCCGGTATGATGATGAAATTTGCCAGCGAGAGCACAAAACCCTTTGTAGACGACTATCTGCTATCTTCAGAGGCAAGAGATGCGATGGCCAAAGGATACATTCACATCCACGACAAGGACTACTACCCCACCAAGAGCCTGACATGTGTGCAGCATCCTCTGGACAATATCCTGCAACACGGGTTTGTGGCCGGGCATGGCGAGTCACGACCCGCCAAGCGTATAGAGACCGCAAGCGTAATAGCATGCATATCTCTGGAGACCGCACAGAATGAAATGCACGGCGGACAGGCCATCCCCGCATTTGACTTCTATCTCGCTCCATTCGTAAGATCATCGTTTGTCGAAGAGCTCAAATACATCGAGAATCTCAACGGCTGTGACCTGAGCCATCTCTATGATGCCGAAATCGACGACTACATCACACGTGACCTTGACGGACTGGAGGGCGAACAGAGATTGCTGCAACATGCCATCAACCGCACCGTAAGCCGTGTACATCAGTCAATGGAGGCATTCATCCACAACATGAACACCATACACTCACGCGGTGGCAATCAGGTAGTGTTCTCGTCCATCAACTATGGCACTGACACATCCGCCGAAGGCCGATGTGTCATACGCGAGCTCCTGCATTCGACCTACGAAGGTGTGGGTGGTGGCTCCACTGCCATTTTTCCCATACAGATCTGGAAAAAGAAACGCGGAGTAAGCTATCTTCCTACCGACCGCAACTACGACCTATATAAACTGGCCTGCAAAGTCACGGCTCGCCGTTTCTTCCCCAACTTCGTCAATCTCGACGCCACATTCAACGCCGATCCCGACTGGAAGGCTGACGACCCAAAGAGATACCTGCATGAGGTGGCGACGATGGGATGCCGTACACGTGTGTTTGAAAACCGCTTCGGACCACGCACATCAGTAGGTCGCGGTAATCTCAGTTTCACCACAATCAACATCGTACGTCTTGCCCTGGAGTGCCGCAACATAATAGATGAGAATGAGCGCATCGAGTCATTCTTCAGCAAACTCGACAATATGCTCAATATCACTGCCCGGCAGCTCTGCGACAGGTATGAATTCCAGGCCACGGCCCTTGCCAAACAGTTTCCTCTGGTGATGTCACGTCTATGGAACGGCGCCGACAGGCTCTCGCCCACTGATACAATCGAATCGGTAATCAATCAGGGCACCCTCGGCATAGGATTCATAGGACTCGCCGAATGCCTCATCGCCCTGATCGGCAAACACCATGGCGAGAGCGAAAAAGCCCAGGAGCTCGGTCTTAAGATCGTGTCATTCATGAGGCAGCGCGCCAACGCTTTCTCCGACAAATATCACCACAATTTCTCAGTGCTCGCCACTCCGGCCGAAGGACTGTCTGGAAAATTCACAGCCAAGGATGTGAAATCGTTTGGCGTGATACCGGGTGTCACTGACAAAGCCTACTACACCAACTCCAATCACGTACCCGTCTATTACCACTGTTCGCCATGTCACAAAGCGAAGGTCGAGGGTCCCTACCATGAGATGACCCGCGGCGGCCACATATTTTATGTAGAGATAGACGGCGATGCCACACACAACCCGGAGGCAATCGAGAATATCGTAGACCTGATGGACAAGAACAACATGGGATATTGCTCGGTCAATCACAACCGTAACCGCTGTATGCACTGCGGCTATGAGGATGCATCGGCAGATCTCCAGGAATGTCCCAGATGCGGCAGTCACGCCATCGACCGCCTGCAGCGCATCACCGGCTATCTCGTAGGCACGACCGACCGCTGGAACAGCGCTAAGCTCGCCGAGCTCAACGACCGCATTGTGCATAAATAACCTATACGATGCCTTCATCCCAATCCCTCCGGGTCATTGACATTGTAGACGGCACCATCGTGGATGGCCCGGGGCTACGGACATCTATATATCTGGCCGGATGTCTACACAAATGCCCGGGATGCCACAATGAGTCCACCTGGCCATTTGATGCCGGTCATGACGTGACCGTGGAGCAGATCATGGATCATGTGCGCGAAAATGATTTCAACGTGACCTTTTCAGGCGGTGACCCACTGTATCAACCCGAGGCCCTTGTCCCGGCCTGCAAGGCTATCAAAAGCCTTGGCAAGACCATCTGGTGCTACACGGGATTCACTTACGAAGACGTGTTGGCCTCAGCCATGATGCGTCCGGTGCTCGATGTAATCGACGTACTGGTTGACGGCCCTTTTATCATGGACATGCGTGATACAGCCCTGCGATTCCGAGGCAGCTCCAACCAGCGCATCATAGATGTCAGATCTTCACTCAGCTCGGACACCATCGTATTGATACCGGTCGACTGAGATAAAGACCGGCCTCTTCTCAATCGATTCTCCTTCATTTAATATCACTGTACCGGCATGTTCACTACAGGGGTAAAAAATGGTGACAGCAATGGGTGCGGATGAGAAAAAATCACTAACTTTGGGCCACGAAATAATTACACGATCAACCGCACATGAAAAAATCATCACTGGACATGACTGTAGTGTCATGTCAACGGCTGAGCGACAGCTACGGTCTGCTGCGGCTCACTCATCACGACAAGCTTCCCGAAATGGTCCCGGGCCAGTTTGTGGGAATTCTCGTTGACAGGTCGCCGTCGACATTCCTGCGTCGTCCAATCTCCATTAACTTCGTCGATTATGAGTCAAACCAGCTTTGGCTATTAGTAAGGGATGCCGGTAACGCCACACGGTGCCTTATAAATTCCACACCAGACACTGTATACAACGTAGTACTGCCCCTGGGCAACGGGTTCAGCACCGAGGGTACCGGAGCATCGCCGCTTCTTGTCGGTGGAGGTGTAGGTGTGGCTCCGCTTCTTTTTCTGGGCAAGACACTGATGGAAAAAGGGGTGAACGTGAGATACGCCCTCGGTGGACGCTCGGCCTCCGACCTGCTCATGTTAGATGAGTTCAGGAAGTATGGCGAGGTATACATTTCCACCGATGATGGCTCGGTCGGCACCCCCGGTGTAGTGACCGCTAATCCTGTATTTGACACAGAAATTTCCCACATAGCCTGCTGCGGCCCCACCCCTATGATGAAAGCCGTAGCCGGCATCGCATCCTCGCGCGACATAAACTGTGAAGTATCACTCGAAAACAATATGGCCTGCGGCTTGGGCGCATGTCTTTGCTGTGTGGAAGACACCACCGAAGGCAATGTGTGTGTATGCACCGACGGCCCCGTCTTCAATATCGAAAAACTGAAATGGAATCTCTGATTACAAAGATATCGGATCTCACGCTGCAGAATCCGGTGCTCACGGCCTCTGGCACCTACGGGTATGGAGAAGAATTTGCCGACCTCACTGATGTCAACAGTCTCGGCGGCATCATTGTAAAGGGCACTACCTTGCTGCCCCGGCAAGGCAATCCCTCGCCTCGAATGGTAGAGACCCCATCAGGCATGCTCAATGCCGTAGGATTGCAGAATAAAGGTGTTGACTATTTTATCGAGCACACATATCCACGCATTACCAGGGAATTCTCGACAGAAATCATCGTAAATGTAGCCGGCTCATCGATTGACGACTACGTAAAGGTGTGCGAGAAGCTGATGCCGCTCGACCGCATCCGTGCCATTGAGGTGAATATCTCATGTCCTAACGTAAAGCAAGGCGGCATGTCATTCGGCACCACCTGTGAGGGAGCTGCCGAGGTAACTGCTGCAATCCGTAAGGCCTGGAGCAAGACACTGATAATGAAGCTTACGCCTAATGTCACATCAATCGTTGACATCGCAAAGGCGGTGGAGACAGAGGGTGCTGACAGCATTTCGCTTATCAATACCCTGATGGGTATGGTGGTGGATGTGAAACGCCGTCGCCCTTGCCTGTCTACAATCACAGGCGGACTCTCAGGACCGGCCGTGCGCCCCGTGGCCGTGCGTATGGTATGGCAGGTAGCTAAAGCGGTGAAGGTGCCTGTGATTGGTCTCGGTGGCATAATGAGCACCGACGACGCCCTGCAGTTCATCATGGCCGGTGCCACAGCTATAGAGGTAGGCACCGCCAACTTCATCAATCCTAATGCCGCCGCAGAAATCGTAAAGGGTCTCGATGACTACTGTAAAGAAAATAATTTGAGCAATATCAGCGAAATAAGAGGTATTATTTGATTATTCCGAAAAATATCACTACCTTTGCGCTGCTTTTTCACAGCATCACTCGTGTGATGGGAAATTAAGAGCAAACAACTTAATTTTTAGTAACACAAAAACTTTAGACAATGCAAGTTTTCAAACTTAAGGCAGAGCCCCGTACAGCTCTCGGCAAGAAAGCCACAAACGCCCTGCGTGCCGCAGGTAAAATTCCCGTTGTGCTCAACGGCGGCGAACTCGTTAACCTTCCCTACGAGGGCAAGCTCCTCGAAGGCCAGAAAGTGGTAGAGATCTCCAACGGCCGCGGCCTTATCACCACTGACCTCGTGGTAAATTTCGAGGATGTACGCAAGCTCATCTACACCCCCGACATCTACGCTATCGAGCTCGAATTCGACGGCACCACCCGCATGGCTGTCGTTAAGGATATCCAGTTCCAGCCCGTGAAGGATACCGTCCTTCATATCGACCTGCTTGAGGTTAATGACAAGAAGCCCGTCACCATCCAGATTCCCGTCAAGCTCGAAGGTCACGCTGAAGGTGTGAAAGCCGGTGGTAAGCTCCAGCTCTCAATGAAGAAACTCAAGGTCAAGGCTATCTATACCGAGATTCCCGAGCGTCTCGTCATCAACGTTGACAATCTCGGTCTGGGCAAGACCCTGCAGGTGGGCAACCTCCACTTCGACGGTCTCGAACTCGTCAATGCAAAGAATGCAGTAGTTTGCGCCGTACAGCTCACACGTGCTGCCCGTGGCGCTGCTGCAAATGCTGCTGATTAATACACCTCTGAATGAAACATTTGATTGTAGGCCTCGGTAATATCGGTGATGAATACCGTAATACCCGCCACAACATAGGATTTATGATATTGGATGCTTTTGCTGAAGCATCCAATATCTCTTTTTCTACTCAACGCTACGGTGACGTAGGTATCGGACGTGTGAAAAACCAGCAGGTGGTGTTACTCAAGCCATCGACCTATATGAATCTGAGCGGCAATGCCGTGAGATACTGGAAGGATAAGGAAAATATCGAAATTGACAATATCCTCGTGCTCGTAGATGACATCGCCCTGCCGTTCGGAGCCATCCGCATCAAGCCCTCTGGAAGTGATGCCGGCCACAACGGATTGAAGAATATCGCACAGATGCTGGGCACACCTAACTATCCCCGCCTGAGATTCGGCATAGGCAACAATTTCCCCAGAGGATGTCAGATAGATTACGTGCTGGGGCATTTCACGCTCGATGAGCGCACGATGCTGCCTACACGTATCGAGAAAGCAGTGGAGGCTGTAAGAGACTGCGTGCTGTCAGGCATCCAGGATGCCATGTGCAGATACAACAATAAGTAATCTACTATGGCAAAATCAGAAGTAAGGATAGACAAATGGCTCTGGGCAATGAGGATTTTCAAGACCCGTACCATCGCCACTGACGCATGCAAGAAGTCGCGCGTCACCATCGGTCCTGACAATATTGTGGCTAAGCCGTCGAGAATGATAAAGGTCGGTGACATAATAAATGTACGTAAGCCTCCTGTCACCTATACATTCCGTGTGCTGGCCCTCACTGAAAACAGGCTCGGGGCCAAGCTCGTGCCTGAATACATGGAAAATATCACGCCAAAACAACAATACGAACTGCTTGAGATGGTGAAGATTTCAGGCTTTGTAGACCGTCGCAAAGGTCTGGGACGACCGACCAAACGCGAAGGCCGCAAACTTGAGGAATTCACATCAGACACCTACGACATCGTCGATTGGGACGATTTCGATGATCCGGATGATCTCGACGTATTTGATGAATCAGAAGAATGAGACAGGATTGAATCCGTCTCACTTCTGTATTAGTATCTGAGAGCCCTGAAAAATTCCTCCCTCAGCTTATAATCAGAGGCAAACCTGCCGGTATATTCTACTGTGGTGGTCGTTGAGTCCTGCTTCTCGACACCTCGCATCTTCATGCACAGATGCTGCGCGTTGCACACCACGATCACACCATCGTTATCAAGCGAACGGCTCACCTCAGAGGCCAGTTGCTCGGTAAGACGCTCCTGCACCTGCAGACGGCGGGCGTAAACATCCACCACCCGTGCCAGCTTGCTCAGTCCCACCATCTCTCCCTTGGGCATATATCCTATCGATACGTTGCCGAAGAAAGGAAGAATGTGATGCTCGCAAAGTGAATAAAACTCGATATCCTTTACTATCACCATCTTTGAGCCTGAATATTCAAAGATAGCCTGTTTTATCGTGGCGGTAGCATCCTGAGAATAGCCTGATGTAAGATGCAACAAGGCTTTTGCACTGCGCACAGGGGTCTTCAGCAGTCCCTCTCTGGCAGGATCCTCACCTACCAGACGCAAAATGGCTTCGATATGTGATGCTATCGCTTCTACTCTTTCTTGCTGTGTCATAATAAAGGTTTTTAATCCGCACCGGCCATATCGCAGGGGCCGGTGACACAGATACCATGACGATTATCGGAATTTATTTTTTGACGCGTACACGCACTATTCTTATCTCACCGGCAAACGACGGAAACTTGCTCTTCACCTCACGCTCTGCGGCCTTAGCCTCAGATTCCGTACGGTAGCTTCCCACCCTGACGCGCCAGTAGGGGCTGTCATATACGACATTTGCATGGGTGCCCGGCATACGCTGTTCCACCACACGCTTTCGGTATTCAGCGTTTTTCTTTGACGAAGCGCCCTTGTTTTCCGAAAAAATCTGAATGGAATATCTTACATAATCGTTGCCCATGTCTTTGGCGACTCTCTCACCTGCGTATTTGACATCCGTATCTGATTTCATACGGCTGTCCAGACCGTTGGGCTGTATCACCTCTATCACCCCCGACATATTGATTGTATCTACAATGCTGTAAATCGTGTCCGGCGATGTCTTTTTCTGGGCGTGACAATTAGCCGGGACGGCTACGATAAGCGCCGGAATGATATATTTTCTGATGATCTTCATCACAAATCCTTTGTTAGATTTATCCGCGCCGGATATACAGGGGTAATTCAGAAAAAAGATTATGGCCGGCTACCGACTCGCAGCCGGCCACAATCTATGTTTTATTGTACTGATCAGAATGCTTTGACGATACCCATGAAGTCGGCTGCCTTGAGCGATGCTCCGCCGATAAGACCACCGTCTACATCGGGCTTGGCAAAGAGCTCGGCTGCGTTTGAGGGCTTACAGCTGCCACCGTAAAGTATAGAAGTGTTTTCAGCTACCTCCTTGCCGTACTTGTCAGCGATAACGCCACGGATGAAAGCATGCATGTCCTCGGCCTGATCGGCTGTAGCAGTCTTGCCGGTGCCGATAGCCCAGACAGGCTCGTAAGCGAGAATAAGCTTAGAGAAATCCTCAGCTGAGAGATTGAAGAGTGCGTCTTCGATCTGCTTGCGTACCACTTCGTTGTATGTGCCGTTTTCTCTCTCGGCGAGCACCTCGCCGATGCAGAAAATCGGAGTAAGGTTATTTTCGAGAGCGAGAGCCACTTTCTCGGCAAGAATCTCAGAAGTCTCGCCATAATATTGACGGCGCTCCGAGTGGCCGAGGATTACGTATGTGGCGCCGGTCGATGCCACCATGGGAGCTGATACCTCACCGGTGTATGCACCTGATTTGTGATCGGCGCAGTTTTCCGCACCGAGGCCTACCATATTCTGGTCAATCACGTCGCACACAGGCACGAGGTGAGTAAAAGGCACACAGATGATTACATCGCAGTTTACATCGGTGCCGGCCACTGCTTCGTTCACTGCCTTGGCGAGCTCTACTCCTTCGGGCACTGTGGTATTCATCTTCCAGTTACCCGCAACAATATTTTTTCTCATTATTTCTTTGTTTAGTTGGAAACTTTATGCAAAGTTACGAAATATATTTGTGATAACGAAATACAAACATTACTTTGAATCACTTTACACTCCCGTCTTGACCATGCTCCTGAGTGTCCTTGGCTACCGCGGCCTGTTTTTTATTGTAGACTTTGTTATCTCCCTCTCGGCGCAGCTTGACAAGGCCGAAGAGATAGATCACGAACAACACCGCGCAGTATATGAACAACAGACGATGGAGAAATGTGCCATCATCAATTGCCTTGACTTCATCCAGGAGATTGCCCTTGGCGCTGAAGTCCGGAAAATCGGCAGGCAGGGAATATAGGTTACGCTTCCACAATATCCTGCCATCCTTGATATAGACCAGACCCGCATTACCTCTCACAATCTCCTTGATTGTGGTATCATCAGCCGAGTACACGTCATAGTCAGGTTTTGCCTTTGCGATCCATTGCTCCAGTCCGTCGCCGGAGGCAGCCACAATTCCGATCATGGAGCCTCCCTGATTCCTGATATAGGCATTGAGGGCATTAGCCATACCTGACCTCGCCTTGGTATGCAATCCAGGATTGCTCACCATCAGCAGCAACTGCGGTCCGGCAGACTCTATGACATCAGCAGTCACCTCATCTTCCCCATCATAAACAGCAAGCGATGAAGACAGTGAGGGTCCGTGATTAGTGCGCCCTACGTATGTCCATGTGCTGTCTGGCAACTGGTCTACACTGAATTCCTGCCTTGTACCGTCTTTCTCATATATCATCTTCACCTCATATTCGCTGTCACCCACAAGCTCACCGCCCACCGGATAGTGACGGAAATCCACCAATGGATGCACGTTATAGCCCACTATACCGATGAATATACACAGCACCACACTTGCCACCATTACAAGCCATTGCACAATAGGCTGGTAAATTGTAGCCACCTTATTATTGTATCTGGCAAGATACAGTAGAGAGATAGTGATCACTACGTTCTTCCAGAAAGTCGCGCTATTGGATATCACGAGTGCGTCACCGAAACACCCGCAGTCGGCCACCGGATCAAACAGGTAGATATACAGAGTGAGGGGCAGCATGAATGCCATGAAGAGCAGCATAAACCACACCACTGTCCTGCGCAGACATCCTGTAAGCAACAGTACACCGCTCGTAAACTCAGCAGCAGCCAATGTGATCGCCATCACGGTGACAGTCTCGCGCGACACCCATTCGATATGCCAGACATCGAGATATTCCGTAATCTTGTAGATAAAGCCCCACGGATCCACAGCCTTAGCAAAGCCCGAGAAAATGAATACGGCTCCGACGGCTAATCTGAGCAGCCACACAATGGCCACGTGTATTTTTTCTGACACCCTCTTCTTACCGTTACTGTCAGGCATCTTACTCAGTCAGTTTGATTATTCCGAACACAGAATAATTGATCATGTCGAAATAGTTGGCATCTATCCCTTCAGAAACATTAGTCACACCACTATGATCCTCTATCTCCTTGGTGCGGTTGATTTTCTGAAGTATCAGATCAACGTATGATAGCACACGCATACTGCGCCACGCCTCGTCGTAGTCGTGGTTCTTCCTTATCATCAATGACTTTGATTCGGACATCACTTCGTCATAAAGCCGCAGAGCTTCTTCATTGGTGATATCCTTGCAGTCGGCAAACCCTTTGCGCAGCTGAATAATGCCGATAGCCGCATAATTGACTATGGCCACAAACTCGGGCAGAATCCCCTCTCCCACAGCCGAGAATTTCTTAATCTGCAACGATCTTATTCTCTTTGCCTTGATAAAAATCTGGTCTGTGACGGCTTCGGGTCTCAAAATACGCCAAGACGGGCCGTAGTCGGCAAGCTTGTTTTCAAATACTTCGCGGCACATCGACAGTGCCCGGTCAAACTGCTGGTTGGTATCTGACATTTCACCTTAAATTTAAAAAAGAGGGGATGCTTGTGGGCATCCCCCGATAATTTGTGTATTTTTGTATCTCTTTGATTACATGATGTCGCTCATCTTCTGATTGTAGTCCTCACCCAGCTCATAATAAGCGTTCTTGAGCATGGTCTCTATATCATGAAGATCACCATCCTTGTCACGACGGATTACGTAAGCCTTACGGGCATTCTCGATGACCTGACGGAGCAGCGGGTCGATCTGTT